>JAYZBS010000059.1:0-6941 GCA_036338635.1 Pseudomonadota bacterium
TCGGTCTTGGACTGCAAAATGCCGAGGCGCAGCTCGTAGGTGGTCGGGTGCAGATCCACGATCAGGCCGCAGGACAGGCGCGACTTGATGCGTTCCTCCAGGCCCTTGATCTCGGCCGGGGCGCGGTCGGCGGAAATGACGATCTGCTTGCCCTGATCGACCAGCGCGTTGAACGTGTGGAAGAATTCCTCCTGGGTGCTGTCCTTGCCGGCGATGAACTGCACGTCGTCGACCATCAGCATGTTCACGTTCCGGAACATGCTCTTGAAGTCCATGATCGAGCTTTCGCGCAGCGCCTGCACGAAGCGGTACATAAACTGCTCAGCCGACAGATAGAGGACCTGCGCCGACGGATGGCGGGCCTGATAGTCATGCGCGATGGCGTGCATCAGGTGGGTCTTGCCCAAGCCCACGCCGCCATAGAGGAAGAGCGGGTTGAAGCCCACGGGCCCGCCTTCGGCCACGCGGCGCGCGGCGGCATGGGCCAGTTCGTTCGGCTTGCCGACGACAAAGTTGCTGAACGTGTAACGCGGGTCCAGCGGCGCGCCCAGGTCGGCGCGGGGGGCGCGGGTGGTGGGCGCCTCGGGGGCGTGGCTGGCGGGGGCGGCGGCCTGCGCGGCGGGACGGGCGGCCTGGCTGCCGACGTCGAAGCGCAGACGCTCGACCGAGGCGCCCGCACGGGTCAGGACCGTCATGATGTCCTTGGCGAAGTGCCGGTTCACCCAATCCGAGATGAAGCGCGTCGGGCTGACGAAATGCGCGGCACCGTCATCGATGGCCGCAAGATGCAGGGGCTTGATCCAGTGGTTGTAGTTGTTCGGCCCGACGCTCTTTTCCAGTTCGGCGCATGCCTGACCCCAGATCCTGTCCATCATCATCCTGTTTCCCGTGCCTGTCCCCACCCCCGCCGGTTGATCCGACGGGCCAGGATTCGCGCGGCTTGGCGGCGTGAAGATAGAAACAGCGCCACCCTGCGGCCAAGATGGCCACATGAGGGGCGTCAGCCCGTTTCCGATCACAGACACAGGTCCAGGCAAGCCGATGGCAGTCGGCATTCAAGAACCCGAAGGCGAAGATGTTCGCCCGGCCGTTTCCTGAAGGATCCCAAGATCCGTTCATGAGGTCCGGCCCGTCCCCCAAGCGACGTGAATCGCAAGGAGCAAACTAGCGCCAGCAGCACGCGCCCCGCAACCGAACTATGCGCTTGACAGCGACTTGCCCAAATCGAATCTGCGATGCCTTTGACTCGATTGTCAAAAATGACAACTGGCTGAATTTGCGCCGTTTTTTATCTCGCAGGCGCAGAAAGAAAAATCGGGCGCGGCTTTTTAAGCCACACCCGATGCGGTGTTTTCAGGCAGTTCCCGCGGATGATGCAGCCGCAGGATCGACCGTATTTCAGGCGGCCGACAGCGCCTTCACGCGGGCAGCCAAACGCGAGATTTTACGCGAGGCGGTATTCTTGTGGACGACGCCCTTCGTGACGCCACGCATCAGTTCGGGCTGGGCGTTCCGCAGGGCTTCTTTCGCGGCATCGGCATTGCCCGAGGCGATCGCCTCTTCAACCTTGCGCAGGAAAGTGCGGATGCGCGAGCGGCGGGCCTTGTTGACGTCGGTGCGACGTTCGATCTGGCGGGCGCGTTTCTTGGACTGGGGCGTGTTGGCCATGGGTGTCTTCCTATCGGGTCGGTTGCATGTCTAAATTTCGAACGTGCAAAAGCCCCATGACGCCGTTCCTGTCGGAAACGGACATGATTCTTGCCAAAGCGGGCCCACACGCATGTAAGGCTGCGCCTATAAGGCAAGGCGCAGCGGAAGGGAACCCTTATCTGTCGCGGAACTGCGCCTCGCGCTTTTCCAGGAAGGCGGCCATGCCTTCCTTCTGGTCCTCGGTCGCGAACAGCGCGTGGAAGGACCGCCGTTCGAACAGAAGCCCTTCGCGCAAGGTCGTCTCATAGGCGCGATTGACGGCCTCCTTGACGGTCTTCGTGGCGATCTGGGATTTCTCGGCGATCTTGCGGGCGGCGGTCAGAGCCTCGGGGATGAGCTTCGCGGTCGGCACGACGCGGCTGACCAGGCCCGAGCGTTCGGCCTCGGCCGCGTCCATGAAGCGGCCGGTCAGGTTCATGTCCATGGCCTTGGACTTGCCGACGAAGCGAGTCAGGCGCTGCGTCCCGCCGATGCCGGCGACGACGCCAAGGTTGATCTCGGGCTGGCCGAACTTGGCGTTCTCGGCCGCGATGATGAAGTCGCAGACCATCGCCAGTTCGCAGCCGCCGCCCAGGGCATAGCCGCTGACGGCCGCGATGATCGGCTTGCGCACCCGGCCAATCGCCTCGATCTGGGCGCCGAACAGGTCCTGACTATAGACCTCGACAAAGGATTTCTGCGACATCTCCTTGATGTCGGCGCCCGCGGCGAAGGCTTTTTCGCTGCCGGTCAGGACGATGCATCGGATCTTGTCGTTGCGGTCGGCCTCGGTCATGGCGGCAGACAGCTCGTCCAGAAGCGTGGCGTTCAGCGCGTTCAGCGCCTCGGGACGGTTCAGCCGGATCAGGGCGACCTCGTCCTCGACTTCCACGATGATGGTTTCGTAAGCCATAGGCTTGGACCTCGTTGCCAATTTGCATTGGCTGCGACTCCTAGCAGCACGGCGCGCAAAAATCCAAGGGTTCAGCGCTGGCAGGTCGGGCACCAGAAGCTGGACCGCCCCGACTGCACGATCCGGCGCAGCGTTCCGCCGCATCCATCGCGCAGGCAAGGCTGGCCCTCGCGGTCATAGGCGCGGAAGCTGTGCTGGAAATAACCCAGCTCACCGCTGGCCTGCCGGTGGTCGCGCAGCGAGGATCCGCCGGCGGCGATCGCATCCGACAGGACGTCGCGGATATGGCCCACCAGCGCGGCGATCCGCGCGGACCCGATCCGTCCGGCCGCCCGGCGCGGATCGATCCCCGCCCGCCACAGCGATTCGCTGACATAGATGTTGCCCAGCCCCGCCACGATCCGCTGGTCCAGCAGCGCCTGCTTGACCGGCACCCGGCGCCCGGCAAAGGCCGCAGCGAGGTACGCGGGCGTAAAGGTTGCATCGAAGGGCTCGGGCCCCAGATGGTCCAGCAGCGGATGGCTGGTCCCTTCGCGGATCAGGTCGACCATGCCGAAGCGGCGGGCGTCGTTGAAGGTGATCGTCGTCCCGGCCTCGGTCGTCAGGACGACATGGTCGTGACGCGCGATGATGCCGGGGTCGCGGTGAAAGCCCGCCAGCCCCGCGCCCTCGACCAGCATCCGCCCCGACATGCCCAGGTGCCACAGGACCGTGCCGCCCCGGTCCAGATCCGCCAACAGGTATTTCGACCGCCGCCGCAGCTGCGTCACTGTCGCACCCGTCAGCACCTGCACCAGGTCCACCGGCATCGGCCAGCGCAGGTCCGGTCGGCGGACCTCGGCCCGCGCGATGCGCGCGCCCTCCAGATGCGGCAGCAGTCCGCGGCGGACGGTTTCGACTTCGGGCAGTTCTGGCACGGAGTTCCCTTTCGTCGCATTGCACCCAAGGTGCATCGCGGTCATTGTGCCCACGGCAGGCCGGACATATCTGGCGATGGAACAGGCAAACGGCAAGCGCATGACGGACAGCAGACAGACCCATTTCGGCTTCCAGACCGTGGACGAGGATCAGAAGGCCGGAATGGTGCATCAGGTCTTTTCCAGCGTCGCGTCGCGTTACGACGTCATGAACGACCTGATGAGCGTGGGTATCCACCGCATCTGGAAGACGGCGCTGATGGACTGGCTGGCGCCGCGCAGCGGACAGCACCTTCTGGACGTGGCAGGCGGCACCGGCGACGTGGCATTCCGGTTTCTGGACCGCGCGCCGCAAGGCCGCGTCACCGTCTGCGACATGACCGAATCCATGCTGGTGGAGGGACGCAAGCGCGCCGAGGCCGCCGAGAAGGCCGACCGCCTGTCCTGGGTCACCGGCGACGCCATGGCGCTGCCCTTCGCCGACAACAGCTTCGACCGCTATACGATCAGCTTCGGCATCCGCAACGTGACACGGATCGCCGATGCCCTGGCCGAGGCTTACCGCGTCCTGCGTCCCGGCGGCCGGCTGATGGTGCTGGAGTTCAGCCAGATCCCGGTGCCGGCGATGCAATGGGCCTATGACCGCTACAGCTTCAACGTCATCCCGGCGATGGGGCAGGCGGTGACGGGCGACCGCGACAGCTATCAGTACCTGGTCGAATCAATCCGCCGCTTCCCCGATCAGGAGACATTCGCCCAGATGATCCGCGACGCAGGCTTCGACCGCGTGCAGTGGCGCAACCTGTCGATGGGCATCGCCGCGCTGCATTCCGGCTGGAAGCTCTAAGGGCGTGCGCGGCCCCCACAACATCCTGCGGCTGATCCGCACCGGCGCCACGTTCGAAAGGACGGGCGCCATGGCCGCCGTGCTGGACGCGGTCGATGCGCCCGTGCGTCTGCGGCTGGCGGCGCGGGTGCTGGGCTGGCCATTCCGCTGGCTGGGCTATCGCGGCGATCCGTCGCTGCCGCCGATCACGCGGGCGATCACCGCGCTGGGGCCGGCCTATATCAAGTTCGGGCAGATCCTCTCGACCCGTGCGGACGTGGTGGGGCCGGAACTCGCTGGGCAGCTACGGATGCTGCAGGACCGCCTGCCGCCCTTCCCGACGCATGTCGCGAAAGAGGCCGTGGCCCTGGAACTGCGCGCCCCGGTGGATCAGCTGTTCTCTGAATTCTCCGAGCCTGTCGCAGCGGCCTCGATCGCGCAGGTCCATCGGGCCCGCGTGCGTGAAACGGGCCGCGAGGTTGCGGTCAAGGTCGTGCGGCCCGGCATCGGCCCCGCCTTCAAGCGCGACATCGACGCCTTCCACTTCGGCGCCCGCCTGATCGAGTTCCTGTCGCCCTCGACCCGCCGCCTGCGGCCGCGCGATGTCGTACGCCATTTCGAACAGACCGTCACCGGCGAACAGGATTTGCGCCTCGAGGCCGCAGCCGCATCCGAATTCGCCGAGAACACGGCCCGCGACACGGGCTTTCAGGTGCCGCTGCCGCACTGGCCCCTGTCCAGCCGTCGGGTGCTGACGGCCGACTGGGCCGAGGGTCTGCCGATGGGCGACCCCGAGGCACTGGCCGCCGCGGGTCATGACACGACCGACCTGGCCCGCCGGGTGATCCAGCTGTTCCTGTCGCATGCCCTGCGCGACGGCTTCTTCCATGCCGACATGCACCACGGCAACCTGAAGGTGGCGGCGAACGGCGACATCATCGCCTATGACTTCGGCATCATGGGGGAAATCGACGACTATACCCGCCGGGTCTATGCGCAGATCATCTTTGGCTTCATCCAGCGCGACTATCGCATGGTGGCCCGCGTCCATTTCGAGGCGGGCTACGTTCCCCGCGACCGCGATGAGGCCGCCTTTGCCCGCGCGCTGCGCGCCGTCGGAGAGCCGATCTTCGGCGCCGACGCCAGCCGCATCAGCATGGCCAGCCTGCTGTCCTACCTGTTCGAGGTGACCGAGCGTTTCGGCATGCCGACCCGGACCGAGCTGATTCTGCTGCAGCGCACTATGGTCGTGGTCGAGGGCGTGGCCCGGTCGCTGGACCCGCAGCTGAACATCTGGGAAGCCGCCAAGCCCGTCGTCTCGGACTATATCAAGGCAGGCGTCGGCCCCAAGGCCGCCCTGACCGACCTGGCCCATGTGGCGCAGACGGTCGGCCGGTTCGGACCGCTGCTGCCCGCCATCGTCGAGCAGATGCTGTGGGAACGCGCCCATCCCGAGGAGGCGCGCCTGACCCTGATCCAGCCGCGCCCCGCCCTGCCGGTGTGGCTTGTCACCGTTCTGGCGCTGGCGGCAGGCGCGGGGATCGGGTTGGCGCTGGCCTGATCAGAAGCAGAGGATCTCGGCCTCGGCCTCGGCCCGGCGCAGGGTGGCGACGGTTTCCGTCAGCGCGGCCATACCCCGGAACATCCCCGAACGCTCGCCTGTCGTCTGGCGCATCCGCAGCACGGTCTCGGCGCTGACATAGGCCTTGTAGGGCAATACCTCGGCGATGCGGTCGATCGCGCAGGAACAGCGGTCCAGCATGTCGCGCGTCTGGCCGTTCGCCGCCATGCAGGCGAAGACGTATTCGGCGCGCGCATTCGTCGGATAGTCGTTGAAGGCTTGCGCATGGACCGGCACCGCCGGCAGCGCAAGCGCCGCCAACAGGGCCGCCCGCAGCGGACGGGTCATTCCAGCACCAGTTCGTTGCGATAGCCCGGCGTGTCCCCGGTGACAGCACGCAACTCTCGGATCGGGTCCGTGGGATCGCCCATCACGAAGGTCAGGGTCAGAGACTGAAAGCCGTTCATGCGCTCGGCGTTCGGGTCCTCCTCGAACGGGTGGAAGGTGGCGGTGGTGACGTCGTCATCGCGCGCGATCTCTCCGCCGCGGAACAGCGCGTCCTTCATCCGGTTGCGAATATAGTGCGGGCTGCCGCCGGTCAGCGTCGCCATGTCCCGCGCGGTCTGTTCCAGGAAGAAGGTCAACACCGGATCGCCGCCCGAGATCGGGAACGGGCCGATCTTGCGGTCGCGGCTCTCGGTCGTCTGGGTCAGTTCCAGCACCGGCTGCCCGTCGCTGGGATCGATACCTTCAGCAAGGGTCAGGGCGCCGTCGGCGGTCGGGCTGAAACCCTCGGCGGCCGGACCCTCGACCGTCATGCGATAGTCCAGCCGGTCCTCGCCCAGGTCCCAGGGGCCGCGTTCGGCGAAGACGGCGTCGCCGGCCTCGGCCGCCAGGACGGGCAGCGGCGACAGGGCGGCCAGTCCCAGCCAGCAGGCTGCAATGGCGCGTTTCATCTCAGGTCCTCCCAAACACTGCGCGTTCATGATGCGAGGTGCTGCCACCGGCGCAAGCCCTGCCAAGGGGCGCATCCCC
>JAYZBS010000060.1:0-17727 GCA_036338635.1 Pseudomonadota bacterium
CGTGCAGCCCGCCGCGGGCGCCGCGCATCGTTCGGCCCGAAAGGCGGCGACGCCGGTGTCGCAGAAGGCCGATGCCCTGCCGACGCGGGACCTGATCGACGACGGCGCCATCACGCCCGCCATCTTCCGCGAGATGATGCAACGCGCCGGAGCCGAGATCATCTTGCGGCGCGACTGGCTGTCGGAACTGGACGGGGTCATCGGCGACGGCGACCACGGCGTGACGATGGAGATCGGCTGGAAGGCCGTCCTGGCTGCCTTGGCCGGCGCCTCGGATACGGAAACAATCGAGGGGACCTGCAAGCGGATGGCCAAGGCCTTCCTAGACGCGGTCGGCGCCTCGTCCGGGCCCCTGTATGCGACCGCCTTCCTTCGCGCCGGCGCGGCCGTGGGCGACCGGCGCAACCTCGACGCGGGCGCGTTGGCCGCCTGGCTTGCCGGAGCGATGCAGGGTATCCGGGACCGGGGCAGGGCGGAACCCGGCGACAAGACCATGGTCGACGCCTGGGCTCCGGCGGTCGAGGCCGCCTTGGCATCGGCAGCATCAGGCGACGAATCGCAGGTGATGGGCGCGGCGCGTGACGGAGCAGAGGCCGGCATGAAGGCGACGGCGGATCTTGAATCCCGCCGTGGCCGGTCGGCCAAGCTTGGCGCGCGGTCCAAGGGCCATATCGACCCTGGCGCGGCCTCGACCTTCCTGATGCTTCACGGAATGGCGCTGACGCTGGAAAGGCTTCGGGCCTGAGCGCTAGCGTGGCCCGGCCAGCAGCGCCCGGGCCACGCCCTCGTTCGTGACCAGCCGGTTCACATAACCAGCCCGCAGGATGGCGCGGATGATCTGGATCTTGTCGATCCCGCCGGACACGAGGACGGACATCGGCTTCAGCTTCAGCTTGGCGGGGCTGAGCGCCATCAGCGAGTCGTTCAGGAAATGATCTACCGGCCGGCCCTGGGCATCGAGGAAGCAGCCCAGAAGCTCGCCCACCGCGCCCGACCGCTGAACGTCGTCCAGGTGATCCTTGACGGCCCTGATCTGCGTCAGCGTCGTTTCCTCGGCCAGTGACCCGCAGGACGTGACGCCAAGGTCGGCGATCTCGGTTCGTGCAAGGACGTCGGTCAGTTCGTCGATCAGCAGCAGCGTCTCGCGGCCTTCCGGCGAGGCGCAATAGAGCGGGGCCGTCAGATAATGACATTCGACGCCCAGCTTCCGCGCGAAGCCCGTCGCGACCTCGAAGGTGTTCGTGCCGGACGAACGGGTGACGCCGCCGGTCAGGCCCACGACCCAGCTGTCGGGATGCGGCCGCTCGTGCAGGGCGCGCACCGCGAAGCTGAGCGTCCGGCCGGTGGCGATCCCGATGCCCAGATCGCGCCCTTCGATCAGCTTGCCGATCATCGCGCCGGCCGCCTCGCCGATCACGCGCTTCTGCTCCAGGTGGTCGGGCAGGTCGGGAACGACGGCGGCGTCGACCAGGCGGTAACGGTCCGCCAGCGCCTCGCCCAGTTCGACGCAGTCGGTCAGGGGCAGCGCGACGTCGATATGGACCGCGCCGTCCTCTCGGACCTGGCCGATCAGCTTGTTGACCCGAAGCCGCGTCATGCCCATCCGCGACGCGATATCCTGCTGGGTCAGCCCGCCGACGAAATAGTACCACGCCACGCGCGCGCGCTCGTAGTCCTCGGCCAGATTGGCTGGCATCGTGACCTCTGCCGGCGCGACATCCTTGCCCATGGGCGCTTCCCTCGTTGCCGGAGACCCGCCTCTCCGGAGATGAGATCCACCTCTACTTGCCGTGGTGATCGATGGCTAGGGTGGCATCGCCGTTCGGGCCGGGCCTGGGGGAAGAGGCCACGGAAGTCGCCCATGCGAAGACGCAGCAACAGGGGGTCAACGGAAAGCTGTGGCAGGTTCCGGAGCCGCGACCAGGGGCTTGTTGTTGCGCAGGTGGCGGGCCGACAGCTGCCGCGCCTTGCGCCCGCCGGGCACGGGGCGCGCAGTGGGCGGCGGACCCTCGGCCAGCGCAGGCAGCGCGGCCCTGATCTGCTGCCGCTGCACTTCTGGGGAGGCGGCCAGCGCGACGGGGCCGGGGTAGAGGCTTTCGCTCCAGGCGCCTTCAGCGTCGATGAGGTCGTGATGCTCGAGCAGGACGTGCCAGTAGCGGCTCGCTGTGACCGGCGCGACAGAGATCCCCGGCTGACCGACAAGGTGACGCGCCGCGACCAGCACCTCGGGGCAGCCGAACATCCGCCCCGCGATGGCCGAACGGATCAGCAGCCGGTGCTGCGGAGACACGACCAGCCGGCGGCGGGGCTGGCCGTCACCGAGCGCGCCGGCCGCGATGCCGATCGGCCGGTCCTGCGGTCTCAGATCCAGGTGCAGGGGGTCGGCCAAGCGGTTTCCGATCCACAGGGCGGGGCGCGGCCCGTGGCCCAACGTCACCAATAGGTTGCCGACGCGCAGGTCCTCGACCGGGGGAAGGCCGGTGGTGGTGCGGATCATGGTCCCGTGGGCGAAACAGGCAGCCGCGTAGGACAGCGATTCATAGCCGCTGCCGATCAGGCTGACCTTGCTGTAGCTGTAGGTCAGGCTCTGGTCGAATTCGGGGAAGACCTGTCGGCCGTCAACCTCTTGCGGCAGGGGCAAGGCCAGCACCGATCGTCGGTCGCCCAGTTCCGTCCCCAGTTCGCCGGGGTCAAGCCTCCGGGGGAGCATCATCACGAACTGGTCGGCAACCTCGGCCCCGTCGGCGTCCAGGCGCACCGGGCCCGACATCACGGCCCCCAGCCAGTTCGACAGCTGTGTTCCCGCATCGACCGTCACCGCCGTGTCGCCAGACCCGAAGGTGGCGGGCTTCAGCAGCCTCTGATCCGCCTCGTCGGGAGACAGGGGCCCGATACGAAGCAGCCGTCATCGTCGCTTAGCGTGATCTCGGACCGGATGGCCCGGGACATGTCGACCGGACCGCTGAGAACGGCACGGACATCGCGGGCTGTTCCCGGCCCAAGCCAATCGGACTGCTGAAGGTCAAAACGGTGATCTTGATCGGCATCGCGCCTTTGAAGATGTTCGCTCCGGCCCTTCCCGGCAGGCCGGCCAAAGGCTCAGGTCACATTCGTGAACGACAGGTTAACGCGGATCGGCGGATGTCCCCCGCTCGCGATAAGGGGTGCTGCCGTACTGCGCGCGATAGCATTTCGAGAAATGCGAGGGGCTGGAAAAGCCCGAAGCCAGCGCGATCTCGATGATCGACAGCTCGGTCTGCATCAGCAGGTTGCGCGCCCGCGCCAGCCGCGTCTCCATGTAATAGCGCTTGGGGCTGCGGTTCAGGTATCGACGGAACAGCCGTTCCAGCTGCCGCGTGGACATGCCGGCGTCGGTGGCCAGCTGCGCGGGGCTGATCGGCTCTTCGAGGTTGGCCTCGATCCGGGCGATCACGGCGGCCAGGCGGGGGTGGCGCACGCCGATACGGGTGGGGATCGACAGGCGCTGGCGGTCCTGGTCGGTGCGGATCGCGGTGTGCAGCATCTGGTCGGCCACGTCGGCGGCCAGGCCGTCGCCATGTGCCTCGGCGATCAGGTGCAGCATCAGGTCGATGCTGGAGGTGCCGCCCGCCGCCGTCAGCCGGTTGCCGTCATGGACGAAGACCGACCGGAACAGGTCCACCTCGGGAAAGGCCTCGGCGAAGCCGTCGTGGTTTTCCCAGTGGATGGTGGCCTTGCGCCGGTCCAGAAGGCCCGCCTCGGCCAGGATCCAGGCGCCGGTGCAGACGGCGCCCATCGCCGCGCCGCCGCGGGCCTGACGGCGCAGCCAGGCCAGCACCGGGCGGGTCGCCTCTCGGGCGACTTCGGTGCCGCCGCAGACGATCACGGCCTCGTCCCGGCCGGGCGGTGGCGCGTCGGCGTCCAGCCCCGCATCGACCATCACCCGCGTGCCGTTCGAACAGACCGCCACGTCGCCGCGCGGCCCGACCAGCCGCCATTCGAACAGCGGCTGCCCCGAGGCGCGGGTCGCCCGCCGCAGCGGCTCGATCGCGGCGGTGAAGGACCTCATCGTGAAGCGGTCGAGCAGCAGGAAGGTGAAGCGGCGGGGTTTGTCGGATGGCATCTGGCTATCTGGCTGTGCGGTTGCGTCCGGCACCCAAACAGGCTTTCGCCTTTCGGGCAAGCACAGGTTGCGGCAAGGCCTTTCCCTGAAGATCGTTCACGACTATATGTGCGCGACCATTTTCAAGGAGCGCAGGACATGACGCAGGAGAACCGCAAGACCGTCGCCACCCAGACCTGGGACAAGGCCGGCTGGCGCGCCTATCCGCGCGTCCAGATGCCCGACTATACCGACGCCGCCGCCCTGCAGGCGGTGGAAACGCAACTGCGCCGCCTTCCGCCCCTGGTCTTCGCCGGAGAGGCACGCAGGCTGAAGGCGCAGCTGGCCGATGCCGCGGCGGGGCGGGGGTTCCTGCTGCAGGGCGGCGACTGCGCCGAAAGCTTCAGCGAGTTCAGCGCCGACAACCTGCGTGACACGTTCAAGGTGCTGCTGCAGATGGCCGTCGTGCTGACCTGGGGCGCGCAGATGCCCGTCGTCAAGGTCGGCCGGATGGCCGGCCAGTTTGCCAAGCCCCGCAGCGCGCCCACCGAAATCATCGGTGGGACCGAACTGCCCAGCTATCGCGGCGACATCATCAACGGCTTCGACTTCACGGCCGAGTCGCGCATCCCCGATCCGCAGCGGATGCTGGCGGCCTATACCCAGGCGGCGGCGTCCCTGAACCTGCTGCGCGCCTTCTCGACCGGCGGGTTCGCGGACATGCACCGGGTGCAGAACTGGATCGCCGATTTCGTCGGCGGACCCGAGGCGGCGAAGTATCGCGACATCGCGAACCGCATCAGCGACGCGATGGCCTTCATGCAGGCGGCGGGCGTGAACTCCGACACGGCGCACCAGCTGTCCAAGGTCGACTTCTACACGAGCCACGAAGCGCTGCTGCTGGAATACGAAGAGGCGCTGGCACGGACCGACTCCACGACCGGGCTGCCGATCGCGGGGTCCGGCCACATGATCTGGATCGGCGACCGGACGCGTCAGCCGGATGGCGCGCATGTCGAATTCTGCCGCGGCGTGCAGAACCCGATCGGCCTGAAATGCGGCCCGACCACGACGGCGGACGACCTCAAGGTGCTAATGGCCAAGCTGAACCCGGCGAACGAGCCGGGCCGGCTGACCCTGATCGCCCGTTTCGGCGCGGGCAAGGTCGGCGACCACCTGCCGCGCCTGATCAAGGCGGTTCAGGACGAAGGCGCCAACGTGCTGTGGTCCTGCGATCCGATGCATGGCAACGTCATCAAGTCCTCGACCGGCTACAAGACGCGGGCCTTCGATTCAATCCTGCGCGAGGTGCGCGAGTTCTTCGGCGTCCACAAGGCCGAGGGCACGATCCCCGGCGGCGTGCATTTCGAGATGACCGGACAGGATGTGACCGAATGCACCGGCGGCGTGCGCGCCGTCACCGACGAGAACCTGTCAGACCGCTATCACACCGCCTGCGACCCCCGCCTGAACGCCAGCCAGTCGCTGGAACTGGCCTTCCTGGTCGCCGAGGAACTGCGCGCCCGGCGCGAAGGCGCCGCACCCGAACGCGCTTCGGCCGCCGGCTGAACATCAGGCGGCCCGGGCGCATCGTCCGGGCCGTTTCACTTCCAGCGCCGGTGGATCCAGAACCACTGGTCCATGTGGCGCCTGACCAGCATCTCCAGATCGTCGTTCAGCGCCTGCATCATGGCGCGCGGCTCGTCCAGGGCGACTGGCGCGCCGACATGCACGCGAAAGCTCAGCCCGTCGGGCTGGCGGATCCCCGCGACGGGGACCAGCAGCGCGTCGTAGCGGCGCGTCAGTTCTGCCGGCGTCAGAACGGTCCTGGTCGGCAGGTCGAAAAATCGCAGCTCGGCCCCGTCATGGTCGAACTGATCGAAGCCCAGGGCCAGCCAGCCGCCGCCCCGCAGGAACCGCAGCATCGCCGCCAGCCCGGCCCGTCCGCGCGGGAACAGCGGTTCGGCGATGGCCGTGATGGCCGGGACATAGTGGCGGTTGAACGCCTCGTTGTTCATCGGCCGATAAAGCGCGCCGACCGGCCAGCCCCGCGCGGCCAGCGCGGCGCGCATGGCGTCGTAATTGCCGAAATGCGCGCAGGCCAGGATCACCGGGCGGCCGCTGTGGAAAGCCTCTTCCAGCGCGGCCAGCCCCGGCCCCTCCAGCGGGTCGGCGGCGCGGATGCGTGCGGTGAAGGCATCGCCGGAATAGATCTCGGCCAGGCTGCGGCCGGCATTGGCGGGGACCGCGCGCACCAGCGCCTCGGTCTCGGCCGGGGACAGGTCGGGGCGGGCCAGCCGCAGGTTGTCGCGGATCCGCCGACGCCAGCCCGCCAGCGGCGCGACGACATGGGCGAACAGCCAGCCCATCGCGGGGATGCGGCGGTCATAGGGCAGAAGGCGCGCCACGCTCATCACGCTCAGGAAGAGGCCATTGGCAAGCCGGTCGGTCAGCGTGGGTCGGTCGTCGCGCATTGATCCCCTTGTGCCGCGCGGGCTTCGCGCGACCAGATGTAAAGGCCTGCGCCGACGATAACCGCCGCGCCGGTGATGGTCCACAGGTCGGGCAGCTGCCCGAAGAACAGCCAGCCCCAGAGGCCCGCCCAGACCAATCCGGTATAGCCGAAGGGCGCCAGCACCCCCGCCTCGGCCGTGCTGTAGGCGCGCACCAGCAGATATTGGCTGGTCGTCCCGAACAGGGCCAGCAGCGCAAAGACCCACAGGTCCGCCGCCGCGACCGGCTGCCAGACGAACGGAACCACGAGGGTGGTCGCGACGCTGCCCACCACGGCCGACCACAGGACCGAGGTCGCCACCGCGTCGCCGCGCACGATCCGCGTCAGCAGCGCCCCCGCCGCGAAGGTGAAGGCGCCCGCCAGCGGCAGCAGCGCCGCCGGCTGGAAAACGCCGAAGCCCGGCCGGATGATCAGCATCGCCCCCAGAAGTGCCGCCGCGATGCCGGCGATGCGCCGCGGGCCGATCCTCTCGTGCAGGAAGACGGCGGCGCCCAGGGTGATCAGCACCGGGTTCAGGTCCATGATCGCCGTCGCCTCGGCCAGACCGATGTATTGGAGCGAGGTGAAGAACAGCCCGACCGAGCCCAGCTGCATCGCCGCCCGCGCAAATTGCGCCCCCGGCTGACGCGTCCGCAGCAGCGGGAACATCCGGCCCCGGAAGATCAGCACGAAGATCAGCAGGTTGCCGACGAACCGCGCCCAGATAACCTGCGCCGGGTGATAGATCTGCGTTAGGTGCTTCGCCGTCGCATCCATGAGGGTGAAGCCCAGGATCGCCGCCAGAAGCAGCGCGATGCCCCGCGCCTGGTCCGATCCCGGCCGGCGCAGGTCCTGTCCACCCAGGGTCATCCGCGCGAACCCCTGTGCAAGCGCCCGCATCAGGCGGTCGCTCCTTGAAGTTTTCGTTGCATTCCTGGCCGACGGCGATGCGCGTCAAGGTGCCTCGATCTGGGGCAGGGTCTGCAAGGTGCCGGGGCCTTCCTTGCCGTCATACCGGCCACCGCCATCGTCAGCATGTCAGGAGCCATTCGGTTTTCCGGATCCATGCTGCCGCACCGGCGGCAAGGATGCCGTGATGGTGCCTGCGGCCTGCACCACTTCCCAACCGGATCCGGCGGGCCCGGACGTCCTTGGAGGGCGCTGGCCGGCATGCGGTGCGATGGCGGTGCGGGCTGCGATATGCATGGAGGGCCTTGTGGCAGGGGGGTCCCCCGCTGTGTTAGGTCCCCCCGCGCCGCGTTGCAAGGCGCGCTCAGTCCGGCGAGGGGCGCACCAGGGGGCGGATGCGCAGCCGGGTGATGCGGTTTTCCCGGCGCGTCACGACCTCGAAGCGATAGCCGTGAAAGCTGAAGACCTGACCCTGTTCCGGGATCGACTGCGCCATGTGGATCACCAGCCCCGCGACGGTGTTGGCCTCCTCGTCGGGCAGGGTCCAGTCCAGCTGGCGGTTCAGGTCGCGGATCGTCATCCCGCCTTCGACCAGATAATCGCCCTGCGCGTTCGGGCGCAGGGTCTGGTCGGCCTCGGTGTCATGCTCGTCGGCGATCTCGCCCACGATCTCTTCGATGATGTCTTCCAGCGTGATCAGGCCGCGGAGCGAGCCGTATTCGTCGACGACCAGTGCGAAATGGGTCCGGCGCTTGAGGAACTCTCGCATCTGTTCGTCCAGCGCGCTGGTCTCCGGCACGAAATAGGGGGGCATGACGACCGCCATGACGTCGAAGCGACCGGCCGCCGTCGTGTCGCCCGCGTCGCGCACCGCACGGTTCACGGCGCGCAGCAGATCCTTCGCGTGGATGACGCCGACGATGTTCTCACGCTCCTTGCGATAGACGGGCAGGCGGGTGTGCGGGCTTGCCAGCACGGTCTCCAGGATCTTTTCGGGCGGCAGCTCGGCGTCTATCATCTGGATCTCGCTGCGGTGGCGCATGATCTCCTCGACGGTGCGGTTGCCAAGGTCCAGCGCGCCCAGAAGGCGGTCGCGGTCCTCCTTGTTGACGGCGCCGGCGGCATGGCCGATCGACAGCGCGCCCTCGATCTCCTCCTCGATCGAGAACATGTGCCGGCCGGGGTCCGTCTTCAGGCCAAAGATCGACAGGATGCCGCGCACGATCAGCCGGACGACGCTGACCACCGGCGACAGGATGATGGTCAGCACCCGGATCGGCCGGGCGACGCGGCTGGCCACGCTTTCGGGGGCGGAAATCGCATAGGTCTTCGGCATGACTTCCGAGAAGATCAGCACCAGCACGGTCATCACCAGCGTCGCGATGGCCACGCCGCTGCCGCCGATCAGGCGCGTGAACAGCGCCGTCGCCAGGCTTGCCGACAGGATGTTCACGACGTTGTTGCCCAGAAGGATTGCCCCGATCAGCCGTTCGCTGTCCTGGGTCAGGCGCAGCGCGGTTTCGGACCCGGCGTCGCCCCTATCGGCGCGAGACCGCAGCTTGGCCTTGCTTGCGGCCGTCAGCGCCGTTTCCGAGCCCGAGAAGAACGCCGACATCATCAGCAGGACAAGGATCGCGCCGGCGGTCAGCCACAACGCGATGTCGAAGGTACTTGAAGGGTCGTCCATTTTTCCCGGATCAGCCTTGGGGTTTGGGGGGTGGGTCTGCCGCCGGAACGCCGGCGAGCGGGTGGTGGTTCAGCACAAGGTCGCGCATGCGCTGGTCGAGGACATGCGTGTAGATCTCGGTCGTGCCCAGATCGGCATGTCCCAGAAGCATCTGGATGCTGCGCAGATCGGCGCCGCCTTCCAGCAGGTGCGTCGCGAAGGCGTGACGGATCACGTGCGGGGTCACGCGCGTCGGGTCCAGTCCCGCCGTCACCGCCATCTGCTGCAGCAGCCGCGAAAAGCTCTGCCGTGGCAGGTGACCGGCGGCGCCCGGGGCCGGGAACAGCCAGCGCCCGCCGCGTCCGGCCAGCAGGCGGTGCAGGACGCTGCCCTGCGGGGCCGCGTCGCGCAGGTCCAGCCAAGTGCGCAGTGCCGCGCGCGCAGGCTGCCCCAACGGCACCAAACGGTCCTTGCCGCCCTTGCCGCGCACCACCAGGACGGCAGGGTCGCCGCGGCAGCCCGCGACCGGAAGCGTCACCAGTTCGCTGACGCGCATCCCGGTAGCATAGAGCATCTCGATCAGGCATGTATTGCGCGCCCGGTCCTGCGCGGTGCGGCCGACGGCCGGCGCGGCGGCCAGAAGGGCGTCGATCTCGGACCGGGTCAGCGTCTTGGGCAGGCGCTGGCTGCGCCCCGGCCCGGAAATGCGGATGGCCGGATCGTCGTCACGCCAGCCTTCCTCCAGCGCGAATCGGGTGAACTGGCGGATGGCCGACAGGCGTCGGGCGCGGGTCGCGCGGGACAGGCCCTGCGCGTCGCAGAAGGCCAGGTAATCCTCGACCTGGTCCCGCGTCAGCCCCGACAGCACAAGGCCACGGGCCGACAGCCAATCGGACAGGTCCCGCAGGTCGCGGCCATAGGCAAGAAGCGTGTTCCGCGCCGCCCCCGCCTCGGCCGCTTGCGCGTCAAGAAAGGCCGAGATGGCGTGGTGGTCGCTCATGGCTCGGCCGTCATCTGCGGCAGAAGCGTGATCTGGGTCTGCGCTTTCTCGGCATCGGCCTCCAGCCCCAGTGTGCGCAGCATCGCGATGCCCCGGCCGGCGCGGGCCAGATCACCTTCCAGCGCGGCGTCGATGTCTGACATGGCGGTCAGCAGCGCCTCTCCGCGGCGGGTGTCGGGGGTGGGCTGGGGCGGCGCGGCCAGATCGTCGATGGGCTCTGGCCGGGGTGCGCCCGGCAGGCCGGCCCAGGCGCGCAGCAGGGACGAGATCTCGGCAACCTGCGGGTCGTCGCTGTCGGGCAGGTCTGCGGCGACCATTTGCGCTAGAAGGTCGGCCATGCCGGCCTTGCGAAACTCCTCGAAGGCGCGGGGCAGGGCCTGTTGCAAGTCGCCATTGGCCAGCGCCGCCTCCAGTGTGCGCATGACGCTGGCGCGTTCCCAAACCCCGCCCGAGGCCGCCGGGCGCTGTTCGGCATAGATGCGGCGCAGCTCGGCGGCGGGCAGGGCGCCCGCCGCGGCCAGACGCTCGGCCGCCTCGAGCCGGGCCTTGAAGCCGCCGTTCAGCCGCAGGTCGGACTGGGCGAAGGCCACGGGCAGCGGCGTGGTCGGCAGGGGCTGGCCCACGGCCTCGTGGATGCGAAACTCCAGCGGGGTCATGCGGTCGGCGGGCTCGATGATCTGACCGCCATCGACCAGACCGTCGTCCAGGAAGTGCGTCAGCAGGATGGCTCGGCGTTCATCGACCAGGCCAAGTGCCTCGGCCCCGTGCAGGCTGATGGCCGCGGCTGCCCAATCGCCGGATTGCGCCAGGCAGAAGATGCGTGCGGCGAAGCTGGGGGCGATGCCTGGCGTGCCGTTCATGATGGCGCAGGCGCGGCCCTCGTCGCCCTCCAGCAGGGCGACGTCGAAGAGGCGCCGGAAGATTTCGGGCTCGCCCGGACCGGCGGCGCCCAGCAGCGCCTGCGCCTGGTCCAGCGCGCCCATATCCAGCAGCCGGTCGGCGCGGGCCAGGAACAGCTGGCCGCGGTTGCCGGCCTCGGTCGGCGGGGCCAGCTGGGCGGTCAGCACCCGCTTCAGCAGGTCCTGCATCGCGTCCAGCCGCGCAGGCGTGGCCAGCACCATCTGCGACAGCGTCTGGGCGTCGCTTCCCGCCCAGAGATCGGGCGGCAGTCCAGCCCGCCGGGGGCTGGTCGTCCCCGTCCGATCGGGATCTCCGCCGTCCAGCCGCGTGACCTGCACCGGCCCCACCGCACCGCTTTCGGCCACGGGCTGGGGACGGCCCGGCGCATCGGGCGGCCGGTCGCCGGGGCGCCAAGCCGAGGATTCACGCGCCGGCCCCCGCACGCTGCCGGACAGCCAGTCGCTGGCCGACAGCGGCTGCTGCGCCACCGCCGACAGCGGCAGGAGGGTGGCCAGGGCCGCCGCGATGAAGCCGGGTCTATTCACCGGCGGTTCCGTCTGCCTGATCGGTCATGTCCAGGGGCGTGCGCACCTCGGAGCGGGTGGGGGTCATGTCGGCGAAATAGGCATAGCCCACAAGGGCGATCAGCCCCGCCAGAATCAGGATCACCAGCAGTTTCAACATCCGCATCGCATTTGCCCTTGCTCGACCGTCTTTTCGTTGCCTTTGGCCGGTCTTATGCCGGCTCGTGCCGAATATATATGGCAATTTCCGAAAGATCACGTCATTCAGTCACGCAATTCGAAGGGGGCGCAAATGACAGGGCGGCTGACGCGCCATATCGTGCTGATCGGGATGATGGGTGCCGGCAAGACCGCCATCGGCACCGAACTGGCGCGGCGGCTGCGCGTGCCCTTCACCGATTCGGACCACGAGATCGAGGCCGCCGCGGCCATGACCATCGCCGAGATCTTTGCCCGCGACGGTGAAGCGTTCTTCCGCGCCCGCGAGGCGCAGGTGCTGTCGCGGCTGCTGGCCGGGCCTCCCGGCGTCATCTCGACCGGGGGCGGGGCCTGGATGCAGCCCGGCAACCGCGACCTGATCGGCGCCAGCGGCATGTCGGTCTGGCTGAACTGCGACCCGGAACTGCTTTGGCAGCGGGTGCGCCAGCGCCAGACGCGGCCCCTGCTGCAGACCGCCGACCCCAAGGGCACGCTGCTGCGCCTGCTGGCGGAACGCAGTCCGGTCTATGCCACGGCCGAGGTCGAGTTCGTGTCGCGCGCCGGCGACAGCGTCGAAAGCTCGGCCGTGCGGCTGATCGCCCAGCTGCGTTCGACCGACCCCGGCCTGATGAAGGAGGCATGATGACCGATCCCGTCACCGTTCACGTTCCATTGGGCGACCGCGCCTATGACGTCCGCATCGGGGCGGGCCTTCTGGCCCGTGCCGGGGCGCAGATCGCGCCTCTGCTGGCGCGGCCGCGCGTGGCCGTGGTCACGGATGCCAACGTGGCGGCGTTGCATCTTCGCCCGCTTCAGGACGCCCTGCGCGCGGAGGGGATCGACAGCGAGGCGCTGGTCCTGCCGGCGGGCGAAGGCACGAAGAACTGGGATCAGCTGTCCGCCTGCGTGGAATGGCTTCTGGGGCAGCAGGTCGAGCGGCGCGACGTTGTCGTGGCGCTAGGTGGCGGCGTGATCGGCGATCTGGTGGGGTTCGCCGCGGCCATCCTGCGGCGGGGCGTCCGCTTCGTGCAGGTGCCGACGACACTTCTGGCCCAGGTCGACAGCAGCGTCGGCGGCAAAACGGGTATCAACAGTGCCAAGGGCAAGAACCTGATCGGCGCGTTTCACCAGCCTTCGCTGGTCCTTGCGGATATCAATGTGCTCGACACGCTGAGCGAGCGAGATTTCCTGGCCGGCTATGGAGAGGTGGCGAAATATGGCCTTCTGGGCGACGCCGCGTTCTTCGGCTGGCTGGAAGATAACGCACCGCTGCTGCGACGCGACGCGGGCCTGCGGCAGCATGCGGTGGCCCACTCCGTCGCCATGAAGGCCGGCATCGTGACCCGTGACGAGACCGAGCAGGGCGAGCGAGCACTGTTGAACCTGGGCCACACCTTCGGACACGCGCTGGAGGCGGCGACCGGCTATTCCGACCGGCTGCTGCACGGAGAGGGCGTGGCCATCGGCTGCGCGCTGGCCTTCGATCTGTCGGCGCGCATGGGGCTGTGCCCGCAAGAGGCGCCGAGCCGCGTGCTGGCCCATCTGCGCCAGATGGGAATGCCCGCTCGGCTGTCCGAGATCCCGGGTGACCTGCCCGACGATCAGGACCTGATCCGCCTGATGGGGCAGGACAAGAAAGTGATCGACGGTCGCCTGCGCTTCGTTCTGGCGCGTGACGTGGGCGATGCTTTCGTCAGCGACGCTGTCGACCGCGCAGTGCTGACCGAGGTTTTGCGCGAAGCCCGCTGAAGCGGATCGGGGGCGAAGCGTCGGCCAGCCCCATTGAGGGGCCGACCGACGCTGGCTGTCGCCGGCGCCTGCGCAGGCCGATGGGTCGGCGGTCGCGAAAGGGTCAGGCTTCGCAGGCGTTGTAGATAGCCTCGACGCTTTCCTGCGTCGGATCGTCGGCGGGCGGGGGCTGCCCCTAGCAGGCTGCTGAAGAACTCTGGCAGCGACAGGCGAGGTGCATAGCTAACCCGTTCAGGCGCGATCTCGTGGAGCTTAACATCCTGGCCTCGGCTGCGGTCCAGCGAGATCGGCAAAATCGGATGCCTCGACCAAGTTTATCAGCAGCCTGCTAGAGGCCCGGGATGAGGCTTCTGACCCCGCGGCGCAGGCTTTGCCAGCGGCTGGACGGCCGCTCGGGGTCGAGGAGCTGGTTTTCCCCCAGAACCGCGTTTTCGATATCGTTCGTCTCCGGGATCTCGAACGGGACGAGCGAGCGCCCCTCCGTCCGCAGCGTCTCGATCGCTGTGATGAGAGAGCCATCGGCCTCCGCCAGCGCCTGATCCAGCCTAGACTGCGCGACGCCTAGATGTTCCGAGAGCAGGTCGTCCCGCAGCTTCAGGATCTGGCGCCGCTTGTCGTCGTCGCCTGGTCCGGTCTCGATGCTGATATCGCATTCGGTATCGAACCCAAGCGAGCGGTTGTTCAGGTTGGATGAGCCGACCTTCAGCAGCCTGTCGTCGATGACCATGACCTTCGCATGAACATAGATCGGCTGACCGCCCGCCGTGACCGGCGTGTAGAGCCGGAAGCGCCCGTGACGGTCGGCCTTCTGGACCAGTTGCAGCAGCCTTGCGCGCGACGAGCCCATGACCTCCTCCTCCAGCCAACCGTCGGCCGACAGGGGGTTGACGACCACGATCTCGGGGCTGTCGGGCTGCGCCAGTCGTTCGGCCATCGCCTCGGCGATCCGGCGCGAAGCGAAATACTGGCTCTCGATATAGATCGTGTGGCGGGCGGCGGCGATGCCTGCAAGGTACAGGGCCTCGATCTCGTGCAGTGCCTTGCGGTCCTCATACTCGGGCGCGGTCCGCGACACGGCCACGTCAACGTCGCGGAGCAGCGGCTGCAGGCTGTCCGGCCAGAGGCTTGGCTGCGGCTTTGGCGGCTGAAGTGTTTCTCCGGTGGCGCGGCGCCACCTTTCGCGCGCAAGTTCGCCCAGGGCCTGCGCGACGTCGCCTTCGACCGCGGTCGAGACATCGTGCCATGGACCATAGTGCCGCTTGGTGGTCGGGCGGACACGCAGGGGATTTTCGTCAAGATGCTCTCGGGTGTCCCAACGGTCGGCGGTGATGTCAATCCCGCCGCAGAAGGCCAGCGTATCGTCGATGACCACGATCTTCTGGTGGTGGGCAGAGCCGACCGGATGGGCCCCGTCCAGCTTGAAATGGATGCGGTCGTTCGTCATCCAGTCCAAGATGACCAGCGGCGTCGTTCCCCGTCCTAGGGCGTTCAACGCGCCCAGGTTCCAGCGCAGGACGTGGATCTGCACATCCGGCCGGTTTTCGGCGACCCAGCCCAGGAACTTGCCGAGACGGTTGGGCACCTTGTCGTCCTGATTCGGGCGGTCGAGGGGTATCCGGGTGTCGAAGTCCCAGCCGATCAGCATCACGGTGTGCTGCGCCTGCTGCACGGCGTCGCGGACGAGCGAGAAATACTCGGCGGCGTCGATGATCACAGCCATCCGGCTGGCGCGCTTGATCTGCCAGCAGGTGTCGCCGGGGCGGAGGATCGGGGTGTCTCTGTCTGTCATCCGAGCTCCTGCAAAGGCGTTTCTTGTCAACGGGCCGGCGCACGTCCCGGCGGCAGTTCATGGACAGACGCCCGCGGCCAAGATGGCCGCGGGCGCGACAGCCGCAAAGGACTGTTTTTGCGGGGCTTATTGCACCTCGGCCGGTTCTTCGACGATGACAGGTTCCTCGGCCACGACGCCGTCGTCAGTCACCACGGCTTCGTCGGTCACGACGGCCTCGGGCGTGTCATCGGAAAACCATCCGAAGATCCAGCCCAGCAGCAGCAGGGCCAGGACCACCACGACGATGATGCCGATCCATTTGCCTGCGCCCCCCTTCGAATCAGAGGTCTTGGTCACTTTCGGGTCGCGATATTCCGCCATGTTCGCTTCCTTTCCTTGATCTGTCGGTTTGAGGATCAGCCGTGTCGCTGATCCAGCCGTGCGTTGCGCATATAGGACCGGGTGAACGGGTCGGTATTGTCCTGGTCGCGCCGGCCCATCCAGTCCTCGTTGGTGCTGCGCGTTCCGGGGTCGCTGTAGGGATCAAGCCCCGCATCGCGGAACTCGTCGCTTCTCTGGTCGAGGTTGTAGGCCTCGTCCTCGGGTCGGCGCATGATCTGCTGCACGCGCGCGATCTGCGTCTCGTCCACCTCGGCCGAGACAACATAGTCCCCCCTTCGGACGCTCTGCTGATATGTCCGAAGGTCATCGTCGGGCAGGTGCAGGTCATGCAGCCTGTCGGTATGTGTGCGGTCTGTCCGCGTGCCGTCGGCACCGACGGGGTCGTCCATGTCGGGAATGACACGGATGTCCCCGCTTGAAATTCCAAGATCGCTCAACTCTCGCCGGACGAGGTCTGCGGTCGCGAAAGTGCGATAGATCGCAGTGATGTTCCTGTGCATCTGGCTCCTCCAAGTGCTTTCCGCATAGGGAAAGGCGCAGGGCGGGGCTGTGGTTCCATCGGGTCGCGATCCTCGCGCGGTGGGAATGCGACCGGATGTCGCGGCGGAGCGCCGTTCGGGCAGGGGCGGGATCGCGCCTGTCGACGTGTCCGGTGTGGATCTAGCACCGGCAGCCCACGCCGGCACCCGCCTCGCCCGCGTGCCAAGGGGCACCGCGGGCACGGCCGGAGGCGCCCGAGTTGTTTGCGGCCGGTTGTTCAGACCGCCTGACGCCACTCGGACGCGACCGGGCTGCCCAGGCTGAAACGGCTGACCATGCTGCCAAGCGACTGGGCCTCGGTGTTCAGCAGCGCGCTGGTGGCGCTTGCCTGCTCGACCATCGCGGCGTTCTGCTGCGTCACGTCATCAAGATAGCTGACCGCGCTGTTGATCTCGGTGATGCTCAGCGCCTGGCGCTGCGCCGTGGCCGACATCTCGGTCACGCTGGCCTCGATGTCGTTGAAGACCGAGATGATGTCGGTCAGCGCGGAATGTGTCGCGGTGACCAGCTCGGCCCCGTGCGCCGTCTGCCGGACGCTGCGGTCGATCAGCTTCTGGATCGTGCGGACCGCATCGGCGGACCGCTGTGCCAGCGCGCGGACCTCGGCCGCGACGACGGCGAAGCCGCGGCCCGCGTCGCCTGCGCGGGCGGCCTCGACGCCGGCATTCAGTGCCAGCAGGTTGGTCTGGAAGGCAATCTCGCTGATGACGCCGATGATCTGTTCCATTTCGTTGGCGCTGGCCGAGACGTCGGCCATCGCCGTGCGGGTATCGTCCATGATGCGGCTGCCATTGGCCGCCACCTCTCTTGCCTTGGCGGCCATCTCCTCGGCGGCGCGGCTTCGTTGCGCGGAATCCTTGACCGCGGCGGTCATCTCGTTCAGCGCGGCGGCGGTCTGCTCGAGGCTGGCGGCCTGCTGTTCGGTTCGGCGCGCCAGATCGTCCGAGGCTGCCGCGATTTCTCGGGTGCCGGTGCCGATTTGCTCGGCCCCCTGCCGGACCGAAGACATGATCGCTGCCAGACGCTCAACAGTGTCGTTGAAGCGGGTCTTCTGCGACAGGGCCGGATCGATACGTGCCGTCAGGTCGCCGTCAGACAGCCGTCCAAGCGCGTCCGACAGCGTGTGGAAGGCCCGGTGCTGGGCCTCCTCAGCCTCTTGGCGGCGCTCCTCCACCTGTTCCAGATAGGTCGAGATCGACAGGTCGATGTCCAGAAGCGCGGCCCGCATCAGCGCAGACAAATCGTCAGCCAGCCGCGCGCGCCCATTGGCGGTCAACGTCCGGCGGTCGTTCACCATATCGCTGATGATGCGGTGCAGCACCAGCCCATAGCCGCCGATATACCACCGTGGCTCAAGTCCGATGCGGGCATGGACGGCGCCGATCCGGCTGACGGACTGGGAGTAGTCGTCGCCGAAATCCGCCGACAGGATGCGCTTCCAGTGCTGCTGCTGGCTGCCTTTGGCGCGCTGGCTGTGGGCGTCGTCGGTGAAG
>JAYZBS010000061.1:0-11264 GCA_036338635.1 Pseudomonadota bacterium
AGGGCCGCATCGGCGACGCCGCCTTTGCCGTCCTCTGCGCCGGCGGCCACGACATCCTCGCCCATCTCAGAGCCTTTTGGTCCGTCCTGCTTTACCTGATCAACGCCGTAATCCTGCGCAAAAGGCACCGTCAGTGCGTCACCTTGCCCGCATGATGAAGTTGCTCAGGCCGGACTAGCTAGATCGCCAGGTCTTCCAGCTGCTTGCCAGACTGCAGCATGTCCTTGACCCATTTCGGTTGCCTGCCGCGACCCGTCCAGGTCATGGTGGGATCGTCGGGATTGGCGTATTTCGGCGCGACGGTTCCACTGCGACGGGTCTTTACGCCGGTCAATTCGGCCAGATTGAACCCATGTTCGCGTGCTGCTTCCTCGATGGCATTCATCGCTTCGCGGCGCTTTCGATCCTCATAGGAATTGATCGCACGATCCAGGCGCGTCCGAAGATCCCGCAATTCCTTCAGCGACATCTTGTCGTAATCGATATTCATATTTCTCCGGCTTCCATTTCATTTGGCTTGATAGCACTATAAATAGATAAACCGGCCGTCTTTACAATAAGTTTCTTATTTTGGACCGCGCTTGGCCAATATGCGCTGAAGCGTCCGGCGATGCATATGAAGCCGTCGCGCGGTTTCGCTGACATTTCGGTCACACTGCTCATACACGCGCTGGATATGTTCCCAACGGACCCGATCCGCGGACATCGGGTTTTCCGGTGGCGGCGGCAGCGCCTCTCCACTGGAAAGCAGGGCCGAGGTCACGTCATTTGCATCAGCGGGCTTGGCCAGATAATCCGTCGCGCCCATTTTCACGGCAGCCACCGCCGTGGCAATCGCGCCATAGCCGGTCAGCACGATGATCCGCGCGTCCTCACGCCTGTCGCGCAGCGCCTCGACCACGTCCAGCCCGTTGCCATCCTCAAGCCGCAGGTCGACGACCGCATAGGCCGGTGCCCGCTTCTCGATCAGCGTCATGGCCCCAGCGACAGTCTGCGACGTCTCGGTCCTGAAACCGCGCTTCTCCATGGCACGCGCCAAGCGGGTCAGGAAAATCTCATCGTCGTCGACCAGCAGCAGCGAAGGGTCCGGACCGATCTGCGCAACCATGTCGTCCATATTCAGCGCCTCTTGGTTTGTTTTCGATATGTGGTGCCGGATCGGCGGATTTGTATCCCGTGCGACATCATGCCTTAGGCGGCGTCGATAAAACATCCGACGCGTTCAGCCATATCTTCGGGCAGCGCATCGCGGGGAAAATAATCGACGGTGCGGCCACCGGGCATCACCAGATAGGTATTCGTCATATGGTCGACGAGGTAATATTCCTGATCGTCCTCGTCATTTGCTTTATAATAATTCCGCCAGCCCTGGTTGACCGCGGCAATTTCCTGGTCGCTTCCGGTCAGGCCGATCATGTCATCGGAAAACATGTCCGTGTAATCAGCCAGGACCTCGGGCGTATCGCGACGCGGATCGACGGTCACGAACACCGTCTGCAGCGTCTCGCCACGGTCTTTCAGGATCTCAGCCACCTCGGCGTTCCGCGCGCTGTCCAGGGGGCAGACGTCGGGACAAAAGGTATAGCCGAAGTAGAGCAGCGTCGGCTGGTCGAAGACCTCGGCCGAGGTGACACGCTGCCCGTCGTCGCGCGTCAGCGTGAACTCGGTCCCGAAGCTGTCCATTCCGCCAGCGACCGCGCTGCCGGCGCATTGGGCATAGGCGTCGCCCGCGCGCTGCTGGGTCAGGAATAGGGCACCGCCCACCAAGACGCCGACGGCGGCCGCCGTTCCGATCAGCAGGATTTTCCGGTCCGCCATCAGGGACCTCCTTCACGTGTCAAATGCCCGCATTGATCGCGCATCGGCCGGCAGGTATCAAGTCACCCGATGTCGCAGCGAGGGCCCCTGATGACCGACGCCCCCGAGGCGGAAGACGACCGCCTGTCGACGCAGTTCGACAGCCCCAAGGCCGAACCGATCCGGATGCGCACGCTGGTGCATCTGCGCTGGTTCGCCATCGGCGGGCAGATGGCCGCCGTCATCGTCGCCTGGAGCATGGGCATCGGCTTTCTCAAGACGCCGGTCCTGCTGCTGATCGCGGCCTCGATCACCATGAACCTGTGGCTGTTCCTGCGCCCGCCCAAGCGGACCTCGCCCGGCCGCGCGGTGCTGCAGCTGGGCTTCGACCTGGTCCAGATCTCGACCCTGATGGCGCTGACCGGCGGCATGGCGAACCCGTTCGCACTGCTGGTGCTGGCGCCGGTGACCATCGCCGCGGCATCGCTGAACGCGCGGCAGGTGCTGGCCCTGGGCCTGGCGACGGTGGCGCTGATCACGCTGGCGGCGACCTTGGGGCTGCCGCTGCGCGAACCTGACGGGGATCTTCTTCGGATGGAGCCGATCCTGGCCCTGGGCCATTGGGTCGCGCTGGTGATTGGCGTGGTGTTCTTCGCGGGCTATGCGCACCGGGTGACGGCGGAACTGTCGGACACCTCGAACGCGCTCTTTGCGACGCAGATGGCGCTGTCACGCGAACAGCGGCTGCAGCATCTGGGCGGCGTCGTGGCCGCAGCCGCGCACGAGATGGGCACTCCGCTTGCGACGATCAAGCTGATCGCCGGAGAATTGGCGGACGAGCTGAAGGACGATCCAGACCTGCATGCCGACGCCATCGCCCTGCGCGATTCGGCGGACCGCTGCGCGGCAATCCTGCGCAGCATGGGTCGGGCGGGGAAGCATGACCTGCACATGCGGGCGGCCCCGCTGCGCGCCGTGCTCGAAGACGCCGCCAGCCCCCATGCCGACCGTGGCCCCTTGGTCGAGATCCATGCCGAGGGACCGGTCGTGCGCCGCGACCCCGCAATCATCCACGGCCTGCGCAACCTGATCCAGAACGCCGTCGACTTCGCCGAGAGCCGCGTGGTGATCGAGACGCAGGAGACAGCGGGCACCTTGGTCGTGACGGTGCGCGACGACGGGCCGGGCTATCCTCCGCAGCTTCTGTCGCGGATCGGCGATCCGTACCTGTCGCGCCGCGCCGAAGCGCAGCGCGGCAGCTATGAAGGCATGGGCCTTGGCCTCTTCATCGCCAAGACGCTGCTCGAACGCTCGGGTGCGCGCCTCAGCTTCGCCAATGGCGGGCCGGGGGCGGTCGTGTCGGTGCGCTGGCCCATCGACCGCATCCGCACCTGGGACCGGGTGGCGTTGACGCATAATCCGTCAGTCGAATCCTGAAGGTCTTAACCGACTGTTAATCACGCCGCTGTTATGGTCACGTCGACGTGAGAGCGGCGCTGGCGGTGGATATGAACGGTTTGGCTTTGGTAGCGGTGGCGATCTTCAGCGGCACCGTCTCGGTTCTTCTGGCGATCGCGGTGATCCGCGTCTGGGACCGGAGGAATGGCATGGGACTCGGCATCCGATCTCCGCTTGCGGTGGAGGGACAGGTTCAGCCGATGGTCTTCCTGTTCCGCGGCAACATGCTGGTCGATGCGACGCCGCCGGCGCGTGCCCTGCTGGACCGGATCGGGGCACCTGACGACGATTGGCTGCGTCTCATGCGCTGGATCGGGCCGCATTTCCCCGAGGCCGCCGACCGGCTGGCCGACCTGAGCCGACGGGGCCGGATCGAAATGCTGGGCCAGCAGGGGCACGGCAAGGCTACGCTGCGCCTGACGGCTGAGGATCTGGGCGGCGGCCTCTGGCGCCTGACGCTGACTGATCCGGGAGCCGAACATGCCGGCATCGTGGTCGACTCGCTTTCTCTCCAGGCGATGGAAGAGGAACTGCACCTGCTGCGCGGGGCTTTGGACCAGACGCCGATGCTGGTCTGGCGCCTGGATGCCGAAGACCGGGTGACCTGGGCCAATGCCGCCTATCTCCGCCGTGCGGAATTGCGTGGCGACGGGGCGCTTGGCTGGCCGCTGCCCCGGCTTCTGGATGCTCCGAAGCAGGTACCGGGCAGTTCGACCCGCCGCTCGGCGTTGGAGGATCACGGCGTGGTGTCATGGTTCGACTGCCATACCCACAGGACGGGCGATCAGGTGATGATGTTCGCCCTGCCCGCCGACGCGGCGGTGCGTGCGGAACGCAGCCTGCGCGAATTCGTGCAGACGCTGACCAAGACCTTCGCCGACCTGCCGATCGGGCTTGCGATCTTCGACCAGAAGCGAAACCTGCAATTGTTCAATCCCGCGCTCATTGACCTGACCGGGCTGCCGACCGGCTTCTTGACGGCCCGGCCGACACTGTTCGACTTCCTCGACCAGCTTCGCGAATTGCGCATGGTGCCGGAGCCAAAGGATTACCGCAGCTGGCGCCAGCACATGGCGAACCTGGAAAGCGCCGCTGCGACCGGCCACCATGTCGAGACATGGTCCCTGCCCGGCGGCCAGACCTATCGCGTCACCGGCCGCCCGCATCCCGACGGCGCCGTCGCGTTCCTGTTCGAGAACATCACCTCCGAGATTTCGCTGACGCGCAAGTTCCGCGCCGACCTGATGCTGGGGGCGCATGTCCTGGACGGGCTGGACGACGCGCTGGCCGTCTTCGCGCCGACAGGGCAGCTGGTCCTGTGCAACCAAGCCTATCGTGGGCTATGGGGCGCACCACCCGCCGATCTGTCGGCTGCGATCCGCTCATGGGAGGATGCGACCCGGACCGGCCCCGGTTTCGCCGCCCTGCGAGAGGCGCTGACTTCGGCCGAGCCGCCGAAGACCGGCGGTGCCATGGCCGGACCCGAGGGGCAGCTTCTGGGCTGGACGGTCACGAACCTGTCTGGGGGGCGGCGGATGCTCCGCTTTCGCCCCTCTGCCGCACAGCCGCTGACGTCAACCCACGCCATCGCAGCCGAGGTGCTTCCGCGCGCCCTGCCGAACGCCATTGGCGCCGACTGATCCGCCTTAATAGTCCCGCTCGAAGAAGACGCCGAGCGAGCTTTCCCCGTCGCTTCCAACCGATCCGCGCGCACGCAGCGAATCGGTGATGTCGAGGTTCAGGTTGATCGTCGAGGTCCCGCTCTCTCCGACCGAGACGTCGGTATACAGGTTCTCGGACAGATAGCGACCTGCCCGCAGTTCGATGTTGCCGTCGTCGTCGGTCGTCAGGTCCAGGTCGTCCAGCCCGGCGCTTTCGCGCAGGTTGCCGATGATCCCGTCCCCTCCGCGACCTGCCAGCACGGCAATGGCATTGGCCAACTGCGCCGCCTGAAGCGGGCTGATGTTGCCCAGCCCGCGGCCGAACAGCAGTTGCGACAGCACCTCCTCCTGGGGCAGTTCGGGCGAGGATTCGAAGGTGATCTCGGGATCGCGGATCTCGCCGTCGATGATGATGCGGGTGGTGATACCGTCGCGCTCGGTCTCGGCGACCAGGCGGATGACGGGCACCAGACTGCCCTGCAATTCGACCAGGCCCTCGGTCAGGTCGAAGCGGTTGCCCAGCAGATCGACCCGCCCGCGGATCAGTTCCAGATTGCCGATCGGAACGACATTGCGCGGAGTTCCTGTGATCCGGAAGCTGCCGCCCATCTCGGCATCGACGCCACGACCGCGGATGAAGACCTGGTTCGGTGCGTTGATTGTCAGATCAAGCCGCGGAGGGTTGGCCGGCGGCGTGGCAGGCGGACCCGCAAGGCCAGCAGCGTCGGCCGCCTGGCTAGGATAACCCTCAAGGCCCGCACGCGCCCGCGTTGCACGAACCGGTGGCCGCTGCCCGCCGACATGGGTTATGTCAGGAATGGCCCGCGCGCCTCCCAGCCCGGTCGAGGGGATGCGGAATTCGGTCTCTCCGAGGGTGATCTCGCCCGAGATCAGCTGCCCGATGGCGCTCGACCCCGCGATGTTCACGTCCCCGCTCAGCCGCGTCTCGTAGAGGTTCGGGTCTCGCAAAACGACATCGTTCAGGTCGACCGAGATATCGACGGCCCCTGTCGCCGGGTTTACAGGGCCCGACAGCGACAGGCTGCCGCCCGCGGCGACATCGGCCGACCCGTCGATCTGGATGCCGCCGCCCTGGAAGCCGGCTGTCACGTCGATGCCTTCAAGCCGCAGACCCAGGCCGGGATCGGCCAGTTGGCCGTCCGTCAGGCGCACCTGCCCCGACAGCGCCTCCAGCGACGGGGCACCCTGCAGCTGCAGATCGATCTGCACCGGCCCCGACACGCTACGGGTCCGCAGGGTGCTGTTGGCCAAGGCCGCGTCGGCACTTCCGGTGATCGACAGATCCGCGGTCGAGCCGTCGCGAGCCGCCGTGCCGGCCACCTGGATCTGCGTGTCGCCCGGCGCGGTCGCGTCAAGATCGACGACGAAGCTGTCACCCTGTTCGCGGATCGTGCCCGTCACCGTGGCAGGGCCCGGCAGTTGCGGCACCAGAAGCCCAAGGTCCTGCAAGCGCGCGTCCAGATTGATCCCACCCGAGGGCGAGCCGTCCGCCGTCACCTGCAGCTGCGGGTTGCCGACGTCCAGGTTCTGGATCGAAATCCCGTCCGGTCCTTGGCTGGCCGCCAGTTCGAAATTCGTTTGCCCGCGCAGGATCGGGTCCACGCGCGGCTGCCCGATGGTCAGACCGCTGGCAGTGCCGCTGGCCTCGATCCGGCGGGTCTCGCCCTCGGCCACCAGACGTGTTTCGGCCTCGACAGCGCCGCCGATGCCGTTGCCAAGAAACCGCAGGTCCTCCGCGTCCAGCTGGACCGTCACATCCGTCGCCTCGGAACCGACCTGGCCGGTGGCGCTGGCCGATAGGCGCGGGTTCTCGATGATGGCGGTGTCGATCACGAAGACGCCGTCGGTTTCGACGCCGGTGATCGCAAAGCGGGTTTCACCTTCAAGGGCGTTGTCCACCTGTGCCTGCCCGAAGGACAGGTTCTGCGCAGTGCCCGTCACTTCCAGCCGGCGGGCACCTTCGCCCGTTTCCTGAAAGCTCCCCTCAGCCTGCAGGCTGCCCTGCCAGCCCGGACCAAAGGGCGCCAGCGAATCGACATCGACGACGCCAGAGATGTCGGTCACGCCCTCGCCATAGACCCCCTCTACGGTGGCGCGCAGCTGGTCGTTGACCAGCCGGCCCTCGCTGATCGTGATCACGCCGTCACGCTCCGACGCGCGCAGGGCCAACTGCGTTGTGCCGGTCAGCGCGTCGTCGGTGCCCGATCCGAACGAGAGGTTCTGCCCCTGCCCCGTCAGTTCGATCAGCCGCGCGCCATCCTCTTCTGACAGCTCGGCGCGGGCCTGAAGGCTGCCAGACCATTCGGGCCGGATCTCCGACAGCTCGGCGATCTGGAAACTGGCGACGGCGTCCAGTGCGCCTTGGGCGAAGCTGCCCTCGGCCTCGGCGCTCAGCTGCGGGTTCGACAACTGGAAGGTTTCCAGCTGATAGCCTGCGTCGGTCTCGGCCGCGATGGCGGTCAGCGTGGTCGTGCCGTCCAGCGCGTTGTCCAGCGCCTCGATGCCCAGGCTCAGATCCTCGGCCTCACCCGAGATGGTCAGACGGCGCTGTCCCTGCGCGCCCGACAGGACGGCCTGGGCCTGCAGCGAACCGGCATAGGCGGGATCGACCTCGGACAGGGCCGGCATCGAGATTTGCGCCGTCAGGTTGCTGGACAGGCTGCTGATCAGGCCTTCTGCCTGCGCCGTCAGCTGGTTTGCATCGATGCTGAGGTTCTCGATCTCCAGCCCGATCTCATCTCGCCGGGCCTGCAGCTCGATGGTGGACCGGCCGCCCAGCAGGCCGTCCAGCTGCGGCTGGTCGACCGAGATGTCGGTGCCGATCACCGTGGCGTCGATGTCGAAGCCGTCGTTCAAGAGCGTGTAGTAACCCTGGACCGAGGCATTGGCCGCCCCGGTCAGCGGGCGCCCGGCCAGCCCCGACAGTCGGGACAGATCGCTGTAGCGGGCGTCAGTATCCAGCGCCAGCGTGATGCCACTAGACAAGCCCGACACGAGGAAGTTGCCGGTCAGCCCGTAGTCGGCACCGTCGATGGTCAGATCGGTGATGTCGACCGCGTTGCCAGGGGTGAAGTTGAACCGGGCCTCGCCCTCGATCTGCTGGCCGATGGCCTGGGCCAGATCGGGGTTGTCGAAGGCCAGCTCGCGGGCCGCGAAGTCAAGACCTCCGGTGACCTCGGACAGCGCACCGTCGTCCAGAACGACCTCGCCGGATCCGTTCAGGTCCAGTGCGCCGACGGCCACGCTGTCCAGCACCAGTTCGCCCACGCGCCCGTCCAGGGTCCAGTCCTGCCCCTCGGCCGCATTATAATCCAGCGTCAGACGGCCCGACTCCACGGTCGCGCCTTCGCCGGCGAACGGCAGGGGAACGGGCACCTGCGCCGCCTCGGCGTCGCGGCCCAGTGTCACCAGCAGCTCGGCGCTTTGCGGGGCGGACTGGTCGTTCGTTGAAAGCGACCCCGCGATCCGCAGCGCTTCGGTCCTGATGTCCAGTTCGGGGATTTCCAGCCGCCCGGTCTCAGCGCGCCAGCCTTCGGCCAGAAGCTGCGTGTCCTGACCGAAGAAGGCGCGGTCGTCAGGCGGCAGCAGCGTGGCAATGTCGCCGCCTAGCTGGAACCGGAAGGCCGTGCCGGGGGTGCCGTCGGGACCGGTATCGCTGTTGGCGCTGACCTGGCCGGTGATGCGGGGCTGGCCGTCGGTGGCCAGGCGGATGTCGGCGGTGAAGTCGCTCAGTTCGCCCTCGCCGCTGATCTGGGCGGTAACGGCGGGCTTGTCATGGATGTTGGCGAGGTTGACCAGAAGCCCGTCCTCGGCCTCGTCCAGCGCTAGGTTCAGGCGCAGGACGCCGGTTTCGTTCGAATAGCCAGCGTCCAGCACGAACTGGCCGCGCGGCCCGTCCAGTCGATCAATGGTCAGCTGCGCCGTGCCTTCGCCTCCTTCCAGGCTGAGGCTGCCGTTCACGCTCAGCGCGGCCTCGACGCCGATCACCGGCTCGCCCAGTTCGACGCGCTCAGCCCTGATCTGCTCGATATTGATCGAGACCGGCAGTTCTGGCAGCGCAAAGACCGGGGCTTCGGCCTGGACGGTACTTTCCTCACCCTGAGGCAGGCGGGGCAGCAGGATCTCCTCGGCGGACAGTTCGGCGATTTCGATCCGGCGGCGCAGCAGGGCCGAGCGGTTCCACTGGATCGCCCCGTTGCGCAGGGTCAGCCAGACGCCCTCATCGTCAGCGATGCGGATCTCGTCAAAGGTCGCCCGCGACGACAGCGCACCCTGGAAGCCGTCGATCGTGACCTGACGACCGGCGCCGGACAGGTTGTCTTCCAGAAGCCCCGTCAGGAAGCCGCGATCCTCATTGGTCTGGTCGGCGTCCTGCGCCAGCGCAGCCAGCGGGAACAGAAGGGCCAGAAGGATGATCCATATCGTGCGCATCAGAATGCCTGTCCCAGTCCAAGATAGAGCTGAACGCCGCTGCCGGTCTCGCCGCTGACCGGAGCGGCGACATCGAAGCGCAGCGGTCCGACAGGTGTGTCATAGCGGACGCCGACGCCTGCGCCGGTCTGGTCGCCGCCGTCGCCCTCGAACCCGCTTTCGGCCCACACCCGGCCATAGTCGACGAAGGCGGCCAGCCCGATCTTCTCTCGGACCTGGAAGCGGAATTCGGCAGTGGCGTTGGCGACGCTCATGCCGCCGGTCTTGATCGGACCGTCGGGCCCGTCGATCACTTCGACGCCGAGCGATTGGTAGGGGTGGCCCCTGACCGAACCGCCGCCGCCCGAGAAGAACAGGAAGTTCCGCGGAGTATCCTCGATATCGCTGCCGAAGATCGACCCGGCGCGCACCCGCCCGGCCAGTGTGAACCGGTCCTCGGCACCGAAGCTGCGGAAGATCCGCCCCTCGCCCAGGGTCTGAACGCCGGTTCCTGTGTTTTCGAACCCGTAGAATGGCGTCAGGTCGCCCGACAGATAGAACCCTCGCTTGGCGTTGTTGCGTTCGACCCGGCGGTCCCAGATGGTCTCGATCGGCAGGGCCAGGACCTTGAAGTCCGTCTGCCGTTCGTCGTCGAAGACCCGCGAATACTGGTACTGCATCGAGATGTCGGCCGTCAGCAGCTCGTCCTCTTCGTCGCGGAAGATGTGGCTGAACCCCAGCGCGATGCTGGCGCGGTCCTCGTCATAGTCCTCCTCGCGCATCCGCGCCGCCTCGGTCTCGACATAGCCGGTGGTGTCGGGGGTCAGCGTGGCCGGACGGTCCAGGCGGATCGTGATCTCGTCGTCGCGGTCGCTGGTTTCGGAGCCGATGTCCTTGACCTGCCCTTCGATCCGCAGCCGTTCGCCGCCACCCAGCAGGTTGCGGTGCATCCAATAGGCCGACACCAGAATGCCGTCGGTGTTCGAGAACTCGAAGCCGGCGCCGACGCGGCGGGGTTTCTGTTCGACGACGGTCAGGTCCACGTCCAGCGAGTTTTGCGGCCCCAGCGTCTCGGCCTCTTCCAGCGTGATCGCCGAGAAGACGCCGCTGCGGCGCAGGCGCTTGCGTACCGTCTCCAGATCGTCCGGATCGAAGCGCGTGCCTTCGGGATAGCCGGCGATCTTGCGCAGGCGCCGCTCGGACAGACGCTGGTTGCCGCTGACGCTGAGCTGGCCGAAAGTCGCCAGCGGGCCGGGGGCCAGGCCGATCTGGCTGTCGACGGTGTCACTGTCGTGGTCGGCGACGATCTGCTGGTCGCCGACTTCGGCCTTGGGGTGACCAAAGTCCCGCCAGCCGGCAACACCCGCCAGCGCGGCGCGGCGGATGGTGCCGGTTCCCGCGGTCTCTCCGCGATCGTAGTCCCTCGGGATGTCGGTGCCCGGCGCCAGGGGCGCGATTGCCGCGCGCGAGAATTCGAAGGCCGGCCCCGGCTCGACGACGATCACCGCCTGCCTGATGACCTCGGGGGCGTCCAGGGGCGCGATCTCGGCCGCCTCGACCCCGTCCAGCAGGATGTTCACGACCGCGTCGTAATATCCGTTGTCATAGAGCAGCCCTAGGATTCGGGCGTAATCACCCCGCGCGGCGGCCAGGATGTCCTGGCCGGTGGTCCGATCCTCGTTCAGGGCGCCAGTGATCAACGAGGTCTGCCGAATCTGCCGGGCCAGCCTGTCCTCGTCCCCCGCGACGCGGACGTCCAGATCGACGGGACCCTCGGCCTCGCTGCCGCCGCCGAAAAGGCCCGAGAAGGGCGAGGACGAGGATTGCGCCAGCGCCGCCCCCGCCACGCCAAGGGTCACGCCCGCCACCATCATCGCCCTGAGATATGCCCGCATCGGTCCTGCCCGTTTTCTTGGT
>JAYZBS010000062.1:0-7972 GCA_036338635.1 Pseudomonadota bacterium
GGCTTCACATAGGCAGGCGGGATCAGCCGCACGTCATGGCCCAGCTTGCCGATCTCGCGACCCCAAAAATGCGCACCGCCACAGGCCTCCATTGCGACAATGCAAGATGGCAGCTGGCTGAAAAACTCCAGCACCTGAGCCTGCCGCAACTTCTTGCGCAGAACGGCCCGCCCTGTGCGGTCGGCTCCATGCACCTGGAACACATTCTTCGCCAGATCGAGCCCGAGCGCGATAATCTCCGTCATGACCGCTCCCCTCCGTGGATCGTTGCAGACCCACCTTGGCACATCAGATGCCGTCGGGGGGCAGCCACATCATCAACGCCGGGTGGAGGCCAGATCTTCTCTGACATCAGCCTGGCAGGGTATATATCAGGCAGCTACAATCTGATGGGCCAATTCGCGCGCCAATGTCTGCGTCTGTTCTCGGATGTCGGGGATTGCTGTTATCTCCCAGAATGCGGCGCGGGATGCGGGGCCGATGGCGCGGATGCGGGAATCAGGTCGGCCTTGTGCGTCGATGACCGCGCAGTCGGGCGCGATTTCAAGGCCAAGGCGCAGCGGGTCGATACGGGCGCGTCCCGACGCCAGCAGGTCGGCGACCAGTGGGGTCGCATGGGTTTCGGGATCACGGCGGATGCCACGGCAGTCGATGATCCGCGACGTGTCCAGCAACAGGGTCGTGTCCTGTCCGCGGGGACGCCAATCCGCACGCAGAATGGTGCCGTCGCGACTGGCACCCTCGAAGCTGCCGGCCAGTTGGCGCATGCGGCCGGTCCTCAGCGCCAGCGCGATGGGCACGGCGCTTTCGGGGGGCAGGCGGTGTCGGTACACCTCCCACCATGACGCGGCGTGGCGCAGAAAGCGGGCGCGGTCGGCGGTGGGCATGGCGCGCCACAGGGCGACCAAGTGGGGCCGGATGCCATCGACAGCGTCGCGCCATGTGCCGCCCTTCGCCTCGGCACGAGCGGCCAGTGCGCGCAGCCATGACATGGTAAAGCTGACGGCCGTGCCCAATGGGACCTCGGCGCGGCTGACCGACAGTGCTGCGCCCGGCGCGTGGATGCGCGGCAACTGGGCGCGGCGCGAAATGGCCACGATCTCTCCGCGGTGGCCCTGCGAAAGCAGGCTGATGGCCTGATCGACCATCGACAGGCCTGACCCGATGATGACCACCCGCCCACCCGGTGGCGGTGGGGGGGCGGCCTGCCACGCGCCGTGAACCAGCCCCTCGGGGTCCGCTTCGGGCAGGGCGTGACCGGTGGCCAGCACCGCGACGGATGCGGGAATGATCTGGCCGTCGTCCAGATGCGCGGCGACCCCGCCCTGCGTGGTCGCCAATCGCGTGCAGGCGGCGCGCACACAGCGCAGGCGGCCATCCGCGGACAGGGGCGCCAGTAGGGCCGTCGGGAACAGCCGCCCCTTCTTCTTCAGATCGTGCCGCCACGTGTAGATCTGCTGACGCGTCACATCGTGGCATTGCGCCACCTGCGTGACCGTTGCTCCATCAACACCAACCGACAGCAAGATCCCCAGCTTCTCCTCGTCATCCCACCGCCGCCGTTCCAAACCAAGGACATCGCCACGCATCCTGCACCCCGCACAAGAGACGCCGTTAACGAGGTCGTTATGCACGTCTCATCGCTGGTCTGACCAAGGTCAGGCAGACGGTGACAATCGCGCGGTTACTGTTGAACGGTGTTTTAGCAAGCTGAAGAAGGCCCGCCGCGTCACCACCCGCTACGACAAGACAGCGGAGAACTTCCTGAGCTTCATCGACACTACGTCGATACGCCTTTGGGTGATCCATTTGTCAACACGACTTAGACTATGCCGAAATGTCAGCGCATACCGGCATCCATGGGCACTAAACGCGGAGATCTCGCTTTTGTTTGGCGAAGTGCAGAGAAACCGCTCTGAGCGCGCTTTTCACGCGTTCAGAGTGTTCATCAACCCTTGGATGCCGGTCAGTGCGTCCATTCGCTTGATGTTGTAGGCAAGGACTTTCAGCGCAATTTCTGTTTCTCAGGTCCGCAGCCGTCGGGTCGCAAAGTGGGTCGTGCCCATCCACGTCTAGATGGTCCCGAACGGGCAAGGGCTGTGCCTCGGCGAAGCGTCATAAGTCCGATCAGCGTGACCCGCAATGCATCGATGCTTGTGGGTTCACCGCGTGATCCGGCGCTCCTTGTCGGTCGTGCATCGCAATGTCATCACGCCCGTGCCGCGCTCGCAGGTCGAGTAGCGGCGAAGTTCCAAGCCGGTGTCCTCGGATCTGTAGCGATAAGATACCGCTTCTTCTGCAGGACATCGAGAGATGTCCGGATCGGCCTCACAGGCGACGTCCACCTTTTCGTATGTTTTCTTGAGGCTGCTGCCCGATATTCGGGGGGCGCGGGATTATCGTGGCAATACCCGCTTTCCCGCAGGTCAAGATCCGCCGCCCGCTGAAAAGCCCTGGTCGGCCAGCACGTGCATCTCGTCGCGATGGAGCGCGTCTTCGGCTGCCCTTGCCATCGGCACCAGCCGATCACAAGCCATGGATTTGGTTCGTGCCATTATGTGCGACGATCAGGTGCGTCTCGGCATCTGCGGCGGTCTGGACCCTGCACGCGACCATTCCCCTGTTCCGGCCGCTGGTCGCCATGGCGTTGGCATCCGAGTCCCTCAGCGATATCTGGCCATCCGGCGCATCTGCCAAGGCCCGACCCATGGCTTGCAGTGCCGGATATGCTGCCGGACGTACCCGTGACGCTTGGCCGGATGCGTACCCTTCTTGGCCCGAACCTCGCCCTCCTCCTGTCGATCGCCCCGCACAACCTCAGCGGCAGTACGCTCGACGTCGGTGCGGCTGGCGATCCCGCCCTTGGTATAGTTGCGATCGGCTGTTGACGGCGCGGAACCTCCTCCCGGAGATGGTAACGCAGGCGCCCTTCAGCGCGACGATCCGGCGGCACAACTTCACGAACTTGGCGCAGTTGCGGCGAATGCCAGGGCCGTTGTCGCACCGGAAGTTGGCAATGGTCTTGTGATCCGGGACAAGGCGGCCGTTCAGCCACGTCAACTCGACGGACCGCTTGGCTTCGCGTCCAGCCTGCGGCTGAACGGGATCCGGTTGAGGAAGCCGTATATGAACAGCTTGAGCAGCACGCCAAAGGTCTAAGTGTTTGTAAACCTATAGCCTACCCCGGCCTCTGTGAAGATATAGCGGGGATCACCGGCATCATCACCAATCTTCGTACGCAATTGCCGGATGAAGACGCGCAGATACTGGCTGTCTTGCCGATGCGCCGGACCCCAAACCTGCTCAAGCGCTGCGCCCTGCGTCACAAGGCGCCCTGCGTTGGATGCCAAGAGCCAAAGCAGGTCGAACTCCTTGCGGGTCAGGTGGATCGGCTCACTTGCCTTGGTAACCGAGCGTGCGGCGGCGTCGATTGCCAAATCGGCAATATGCAGGACAGCACCGTGCGGTGCGGTACTGCTGCGGTCGCGGAGAAGGCCGCGCAGGCGCGCCAGCAGCTCGCCCACGCCGAAGGGCTTGGTGACGTAGTCCTGTGCACCTGCGTCGAGCAACGCGACCTTTTCGGTCTCATCGGCGCGGACCGAGAGAATCAAGACCGGCACTTGGCTCCACTCCCGCAGGCGCATCAGAACTTCGCGGCCATCCAAGTCAGGCAGGCCGAGGTCCAAGATCACCGCCTCGGGCGTTGTCAGCGCGGCCGCCTCGATGCCGGCGCGGCCGGTCGCGGCCTCGGTGACGTGATGGCCCTCGGCCTGCAGAGCAACGCGTAGGAAGCGGCGGATCGGCGCTTCGTCGTCAATGATCAGGATGCGGGCGGGCTGAGTCATCATGCGGGGGCTTCCGGATTGGCCAGCGGCAGGGTCAGGGCGATGCGGGTGCCGGTGCCGTCCGGCCACGACGGTTCGGCCTTGATGCGCCCGCCATGCGCTTCGACGATCCCGCGGGCGATGGCAAGACCAAGGCCGGTCCCGGCACGCTGACCGTCCCCTTCCGCCACGCGGTAGAACATGTCGAAGACGCGTTCCCGCGCGTCTGCCGGAATGCCGGGTCCGGTGTCGCTGACCGAAAGTTCGACCTCAATGCCCCGGATGCAGGCGGCGACGGTGATCGCGCTGTCCTCGGGGGCATATTTCGCGGCATTGTCCAGAAGGTTCATCACCACCTGCTCGATGAGCAGCGGATCGGCAAGGACCGGCGGCAGGCCGGCGGGCACCTCGATCCGGACCTCGTGGTCGCGCAATGCGCCGCGCAGCCGATGACGGGCGCTGCCCGCAATCTCACGCATATCTACGGTCAGACGCTTCGGCACGAGGGCACCATGACCAAGCCGCGTCATGTCCAGAAGGTTCTGGATGTACCGGTCCAGCCGCTCGCCCTCGTCCCGGATCGTCTCGGCCATCTCGGTGCGGGCCGCGTCGGGCAGATGCAGCTCAGGGTCTGCCAGCGTCGAGGCGGCCCCGATGATGGAGACAAGCGGCGTGCGCAGGTCATGGCTGACCGAGGACAGCAGCGCCGCGCGCAGGCGCTCGGCCTCCGAGGCGACGAGCGCCTGTTCCAGATCGTCCTGCAGTGATATCCGCTCCAGCGCGACGCCCAGCTGATCGGTCATGGCGTCGAGCAGGCGACGATCCGTGGGTGACAGGCTGCGCGCATCCGCAAAGGCCACTCCCAGAACCGCCAGCCGCCGCTCGCCCTTGCCGACCGGCAGGAACAGCCAGCGGCTGGCCGGCAAGGTGCCCGAGCCGCGCCCCGCTTCCTCGCCGCGCTGCCAGGCGTAGTCCGCCGCTGACGCATCGCGCAGGTCCAGCGTGTCGCGCGCGGGTTCGGCGGCCTCGATGATCGGGCGGCCAAGGGGGCCGGGGCGCATCAGGACAGCCTCGCAGCCGAGGGCTGTGCTGACATGGGTCGCGGCGATCCGCAGCACCTCGGTGGACGAGGCCGCGCCGGCCACCTGACGCGCGAAATCGTAGAGCATGTTGGTCCGCAGGGTGATCTCGCGCTGGGCCAAGGCGCGGTCTCGCATCTGGGCGGCCAGATTGCCGGTCAGGATCGAGGCGATGAGGAACAGGATCAGTGTCAGGATCTGGTCCTGTCGGATGACGAAGAAGGTGTTGCGCGGATCGGTAAAGAAGAAGTTGTAGGTCAGGAAGCCGAGGCAGGAGGCATAGATCGACGGCCACAGCCCCTGCCGCACAGCGACGACGATCACGCCGGTCATGAAGATCAGCGCCAGCGACGGCACCGGAAAGATCCACTCGGCGGCGAAGGCGACCAGTCCGGCGGCGGCGGTGATGATCGTCGCCTTGCCATAGGCGCGCGGGTCGCGGTCCAGGGGCCAGCTTCGGGCGGGGGGTCGACCCGGCTCGGTCTGCGGGTCGGTCACGACTGTCACCTCGAAGTCGCGGCCGGCTTCGGTCACATCGCGTGCGACATCCTCATGCCACAGCCGGCGCCAGATCGGCCGCGGCCGCGCCCGGCCGAGCAGGATGCGGCTGACATTCCTGCGCCGGGCGTAACCCAGGATCTCGGCCGCGACCGGGCCGGCAGCCTGCAGCGTCGCCACCTCGGCCCCGAGCCGCTCGGCCAGCCGCAGGGCTTGGGCCAGCGCGTCCTTGTCGGTATCGGACAAGGTCGTCGCGTCGGCCGAGGCAACGGTGACGACCACCCACTCGACCCTTGCCCGATCCGCCATGCGCTTGGCGGTTCGGACCAGCGTGCGGGCCACCGGGCTTTCGGTCAGCGCGACCAGAATGCGTTCCTGCGCGGGCCAAGGGCCACCGATGGCGTTGGCGCGCATGTGTTCCTGCAACTGCGCGTCCACGCGGTCGGCGGCGGCGCGCATCGCCATTTCTCGCAGGGCGGTCAGGTTGCCTTTCGAGAAGAAGTTCTGCACCGCCCGCGCGATCTGATCCTGGACATAGACCTTGCCTGCGCGCAGCCGGTCGATCAGCTCTTCGGTGGGCAGGTCGATCAGTTCGACCTCATCGGCCCGTTCCAGCACCGCGTCGGGCACCGTCTCGCGCACGCGCACGCCCGAGATGCGGGCGACTCGGTCGTTGAGCGTTTCCAGATGCTGGACGTTCAGCGTGGTCAGAACGTCGATGCCGGTGGCCAGCACCTCCTCGACATCCTGCCAGCGCTTCTCGTGGCGGCTGCCGGGGATGTTGGAATGGGCCAGCTCGTCGATCAGGGCCAGCGCGGGGCGCCGTTCCAGCAGCGCGTCGAGGTCCATCTCGTGCAGGATGCGATCGCGGTAGAACTGGGCGCGCTTGGGCAGGATGTCGAGGTCCTGCAGCAGCGCCTCGGTCTCGGCACGACCATGGGTCTCGACCACGGCTGCAACCACGTCGACGCCGTCGGCCGCCCGTCGCCGGGCGGCCTCCAACATGGCATAGGTCTTGCCGACGCCGGGCGCGGCGCCGAGGAAAACCTTCAGCCGCCCGCGCCCTTCGCGTCCGGCTTCTGCCAGAAGGGCCTCGGGTTCGGGGCGAAGGTCGGTTGGGATCATGGGTCGGCCTTCAGCTTGAGGGTGCAGTGGGGATCAGCGGAAAGGCGGCGTCAAGGGCCAGGTTAACCGCCAGCACATTCACCCGCGGCTCACCAAAGATGCCCAGCCATCGCGGCTCGACATGATCCGCCATGAGGCGGCGCACGTCAGCCTCGGGCGCGCCGCGCGCCCGTGCGATGCGCGCGGCCTGCGCGGCCGCGTTCTGCGGCGAGACGTGGGGATCAAGGCCGCTGCCCGAGGCGGTGACGACATCGACAGGCACCCGTGCGGCACCAGTGTCGGCGCGGAAGGCCTCGGCCCGCGCGGCCTGCTGCGCCAGCAGCGCGGCGCTGGTCGGCGCAAGGTTGCTGGCCCCGGCGCTGGCCGCGTCGTAACCCACAGCCGAGGGGCGCGGATGCAGGTATCCCGGCGCGGCGAAGGCTTGGCCGACAAGGGCCGAGCCGACGATCTGCCCGTCGCGGCTGATCGCGCTGGCATTGGCCTGCTCGGGCAGCAGGGCCTGCCCCAGCCTCGTCATAGCCAATGGATAAGCAATCCCGGTCAGGGCGATCATCAGGCCAAGGGTCGCCACGGCGGGGCGGATATGTTCATTCATGGTCAACTCCTTCAGGCCAGGCCAAGGGCGATCACGGCCATGTCGATGGCTTTGATGCCTACGAAGGGAACGATCAGCCCCCCAAGGCCGTAGATGGTCAGGTTGCGCCGCAGAAGCGCGGCAGCACCGGCAGGCGAATATTTGACGCCACGCAGCGCCAACGGGATCAGCGCCAGGATCACCAGCGCGTTGAAGATCACCGCCGAGAGGATTGCGCTTTGTGCGCTTCCCAGCCCCATCACGTTCAGGACCGAAAGGCCGGGATAGGCGGCGATGAACAGCGCGGGCAGGATGGCGAAGTATTTTGCCACATCGTTCGCGATGCTGAATGTGGTCAGCGCGCCACGGCTGATCAGCAGCTGCTTGCCGACCAGGACGACCTCGATCAGCTTGGTCGGATCGCTGTCCAGGTCAATCAGGTTCGCGGCCTCCTTGGCGGCCGAGGTGCCGGAGTTCATGGCGACCCCGACATCGGCCTGCGCCAGCGCGGGCGCGTCGTTGGTCCCGTCGCCGCACATGGCGACCATCTGGCCGTTGGCCTGCTCGGCCCGGATCAGCTCCAGCTTGGCCTCGGGGGTGGCTTCGGCAAGGAAGTCGTCCACGCCGGCCTCGGCTGCGATGGCGGCGGCGGTCAGGGGGTTGTCGCCGGTGATCATCACCGTGCGGATGCCCATGGCGCGCAGTTCGGCGAAACGTTCGCGGACGCCGGGCTTGATGATGTCCTTCAGATGCACCGCACCAAGAATACGCGCGTCTTGCGACACCAGCAGCGGCGTTCCGCCCGAACGGGCGATGTGCTCCACGCTGGACGCCAGTCCCGCATCCATCACCGCACCTGTGTGGCGCAGGAT
>JAYZBS010000063.1:0-17772 GCA_036338635.1 Pseudomonadota bacterium
TCCACAGCTTCTGGATCCCGGCGCTTGGCGGCAAGACCGACATGTTCCCCGGCCGCATCACCCGCATGACATTGGCCCCGTCGCAAACTGGCACCTTCCGCGGTCAATGCGCCGAATTTTGCGGCCTGTCGCATGCGCTGATGGCGATCCCGGCGGTTGTCATGGAGCCCGATGCCTTCGAAGATTGGCTGGCCGATCAGGCGCGGCCCGCCGACCTGTCGGTCCCCGGCCGCGCCGTCTTCCTGCGCGAAGGCTGCGGCGCCTGCCACACCATCCGCGGCACCCCCGCCGCAGGGCGGGTGGGACCCGACCTGACGCATCTTGGCGGACGCACCGCGCTGGCCGCCGGCATCCTGCCGATGACGGCCGAGGCGCTCCGCGCCTGGATCTCGAACCCCGAGGCGGTCAAGCCGGGGGCCGAGATGCCGGCCTATGACCACCTGAGCGACACCGACATGACGGCCCTGGCGGCCTATCTCATGGGGCTGGAATGACAAGCAACCAAGGCACATACCCCCCAACCGAGGAGATGCTGGCACAGCCGGTCCCCCCCGACGTCGCCAAGGCGCAGGCCGACCGGCTGCGCAAGGTCTGGGCGCAACCGCCGGGCTGGACCTACTGGTCGGCGGTCAACAACACCGAGGTCGGCGTCTGGTACTGCCTGACCGCCACGTTCTTCATGCTGATGGCCGGGGTGCTGGCGCTGCTGATGCGGGTGCAGCTGGCGGTGCCTGATAACGACTTCCTGGATGCCGGCCGCTACAACCAGTTCTTCACGATGCACGGCTCGGCAATGATGTTCCTCTTCGCCGTGCCGATCTTCGAGGCGATTTCGATCCTGATCCTGCCGGCGCTTCTGGGCGCACGGGACATGCCCTTCCCGCGGCTGTCGGCCTATGGCTTCTGGTGCTTCGTGATCGGCGGCATCTTCGTCATGGGTTCGCTTCTTTTTGATGCGGCGCCGGACGCGGGCTGGTTCATGTATCCGCCGCTGGCCACGGAATACGGCGGCATCGGCGCCGACATCTGGCTGCTGGGCCTGTCGTTCATCGAGGTGGCCAGCATCGCCGCCGCGGTCGAGCTGATCGTGGGCGTCCTGAAATGCCGCCCGCCGGGGATGCGCGTCAACATCATGCCGCTTTACGCCTGGTACGTGCTGGTCGTGGGCGGGATGATCGTCTTCGCCTTCCCGCCCCTGATCGCCGGCGATTTCCTGTTCGAGATGCAGCGCAGCTTCGACTGGCCCTTCTTCGACCCCGACCGGGGGGGCGACCCGATGCTGTGGCAGCACCTGTTCTGGATCTTCGGCCACCCCGAGGTCTATATCATCTTCCTGCCCTCGATCGCCGTCACCGCGATGATCGTGCCCACGGCGGCCCGCCGCCCGATCGTCGGCTATTCCTGGATCGTGCTGTCGGCGGTGGGGACCGGGTTCCTCAGCTTCGGGCTGTGGGTGCACCACATGTTCGCGACCGGCCTGCCCGCGATCAGCCTGGGTTTCTTTTCCGCAGCGTCAGAGGCCGTGGTCCTGCCCACCGGCATCCAGATCTTTGCCTTCGTGGCGACGCTGATGGTCGGCCGCGTCAGGATGATCCACCCGATGCTGTGGATCGCGGGGGCGCTGGCGATCTTCGTGGCGGGCGGGCTGACCGGCGTCATGGTCGCCATCGTGCCCTTCGACTGGCAGGTCCACGACACCTACTTCATCGTGGCGCACCTGCATTATACCATCTTCGGCGGAATGCTGTTCCCGGTCATCGGCGGCATCTACTACTTCTATCCGATCATCGCCAAGAAGCAGCTGTCCGAGCGTCTGGGGAAATGGGCCTTCTGGCTGGCCTTCACCGGCTTCAACGTGACCTTCCTGCCGATGCACCTGACGGGGATGCAGGGCATGCCGCGCCGGGTCTTCACCTATCCCGGCGATCTGGGCTGGAACTGGCTGAACATGATCTCGACCGTCGGGGCCTTCGTGATGGCGGCGGGCATCCTGGTCTTCGTCTTCGACCTGCTGCGCCCGAAGGGCAAGCAGCCCGACCCGCCGCGCAACCCGTGGGACGCGGGCACGCTGGAATGGACGCACAACGTCCCCGGGGAAGCCTGGGGCATCCGGTCGATCCCCTATGTGAACACGCGCTATCCCCTGTGGCAGCAGCCGAAGATGCAAGAGAGGATCGACGCCGGCCGCTATTACCTGCCAGACGCCGAGGAGGGCAAGCGAGAGACCCTGGTCACCAGCGTCATCGACGCCCACCCCCTGCACGTCCAGCGCGTCACCGGCCCCGCCTGGATCACCATCTGGGCCGCGATCTTCACTGGCGGGGCGTTCATCTTCCCGACCTTCCACTGGTATCCGCCTGCCATCGTCAGCGCCGTGCTGGCCGTGGCCTGCATCATCTACTGGAACTGGACCTCGACCGCCGTCATCCCCGAAAAGGACGCCAAGGACGCGGGCCTCGGCCTGCGGCTGCCGCTCTACGTCTCGGGGCCGGACGCTGTCGGCTGGTGGGCGGTCTGGATCACCATGCTGGCCGATGCGACGGCCTTCTCCAGCCTGGTCTTCGCGGTCTTCTTCTACTGGACCGCCAGCGCGCAGTTCCCGCCTGACGGGGCGCAGTTCGCGCATGGCGGGCTGGTGGCGGCGGGCACGGGGCTCGTCGTCTTCAGCTGGGCACTGACGGCCTGGGCGCGCCGCGACGCCGGCCGCGGCGCGATGGCGGCGCTGGCGGCGGCGATGCTGGCGGCCTGCGCTGGCGGGGCTGCGCTGTTCCTGGCGCTGTGGACAGCGGACATGGACCCCACCGCCCATGTCTATCCGGCGATGATGTGGGCGCTGGTCATCTGGGTGATCGTCCACCTGATCGCTGGCGTCGTCCTGCAGGGATACTGCCTGGCGGGCCTTGCCTTCGGCAAGATCACCCGCCGCCATGACGCACCGCTGTGGAACAGTCTGCTGTTCTGGCACTTCCTCTGCCTGGAAGTCCTTGTGACGGGCGCCATGATCGCCATCGCCCCGAGGTTGATGACATGAGCCATGACAAGCAGACATCCGATGCCCGGCAGTTCGCCGAGGAAAGCAGCAGCCTGGTCCGGATCACCGCAGCGCCGCTGACATGGGCGGGCCATTTCGTGCTCTGCTATGGTGCGGCGGCGGTCTGGTGCGTCAAGTGGCCGGGCCCCATCGGCCAGATGGCGCCGCTGCGCATTGCGTTGGGGCTGGCCACGGTGCTGGCGCTGGCGATCATCGCCTGGCTGGGCTGGCGGTCCTGGCGGCAATGGGACCTGCTGGACGACTACGATTACGAACACGAGATGGGCGTGGGCGAGGATCGCCACGAATTCCTGGGCCACGCGGCGTTTCTTCTGTCCATCGTGTCCTTCGTGGGCGTGATCTTCACCTCGCTGCCGCTGGTCTTCGCGGCGACCTGCAGATGAGGTGGGCGCCCGCATCCGCCGCAACCGTGGTGCTGGCGGCGGCCTGGCTGCTGCCCTGGGACCGCTGGACGGGGCCCTTCCCCGCGCACATGATCCGCCACATGGCGCTGGTCGCCATCGCCGCGCCGCTGATCGTGCTGGCCCTGCCCGGGCTGGCCGGGCGGCTGGCGATCCCGGCGCTGGCCGGCATGGTGGTCGAATTCATCGTCGTCTGGTCCTTTCACCTGCCCGGCCTGCAGGACCGGTCCGTCCAGGGGCCGGGCTGGTTCGCGCTGGAACAGGCGGCCTTCCTGGGCGCGGGGCTTGCGGTCTGGGGGGGCGCGCTGGCGGCGCGGCCGCTGGCGGGCGCCGGGGCGATGCTGCTGACATCGATGCACATGACGCTGCTGGGGGCGCTGATCGTGCTGTCGCCGCGGCCGATCTATGCGATCTGCGGGCAGGATGTGGGGTCGGAGCAAGTGGGGGGGCTGATCATGCTGGGCATCGGCACGCCCGCCTATCTGGTGGCAGGCCTGTGGCTGGTCGGCCGCGCCCTGCATGACGGCGGACAGGAGGCACGGGCATGAGAACAGTGATCCGGACCCTGCTGGCGGTGGCCGGCCTTGGACTGGCAGGCGGGGCGGCGGTGGTCTTCGGCGGCCTTTATGACGTGTCAGCGCGGCACGGGCACCTGCCTGGCGTGTCCTGGGTGCTGCACACCACGTTCCGGAACTCGGTCCAACTGCGCGCGCGGCCGATGGATCAGGTGCCGCCGCTGACCGACCAGATGGCCGCCCTGGGCGCGCGCCACTATGACGCCAGCTGCCGCCACTGCCATGCCAGCCCCGGCGAATTCGCAACGGATACCATGCGCGCGATGGTGCCCCACCCGCCCCACATCACCGACGCCGTCGCCGGATGGAAGCCGAACGAACTGGGCTGGATCGTCTATCACGGCGTCAAGATGAGCGGGATGCCCCAATGGCCCGCCCCGCGCGAGGACGAGGTCTGGGCGGTCACGGCCTTCCTGGACCGCGTTCCGCAGATGTCGGCCGACCAATACCGGCAGCTGACGGCGCAGCCTGCGGCGGACAGCGCGGCCCTGTCCTATTGCGCGGGTTGTCACGGCATCGACGGGCGGACGATGAACCCGCATATCCCGCGGCTGGACATCCTGGGCCGCGCCTATCTGGACATGTCGCTGCAGGCCTTCCTGTCCGAGCGGCGCCACAGCGGCATCATGCAGCACGCCGTCACCGAGGTGCCGCCAGATGCGCTGGACGCCCTGGCCGGTCACTACGCCGCCCAGCCCACCGGCCCGGCCTCGCCGCAACGGCCCGACCCGGATCTGGTGGCCCGTGGCCGGGCGCTGGCGCTGGCCGAGGAGGGCGACGACGTGCCCGCCTGCCGGTCTTGCCACGGCCCCTGGCCCGACCGGCTGCGGGACGAATTCCCGGCCTTGGCGGGACAGCATCAGGCCTATCTGCACAGCCAGTTGCTGGCTTGGCGCGACGGTCATCGCGGCGGCGGTCCGGTGTCCGAACTGATGCAGGAAGCCGCCGAGGATCTGGAGGACGCCGACATCGACGCGCTCGCGGCCTTTTATGCCTCGCTGCCGCCGGCGCGGCTGCGGCGCTGAGTTCAGCCGCTAAAGCCGAAATACCAGACCGCCACCGGGATCGCCGACAACAACAGCATCGCCCCCAGCACCAGCCCCCCGTCCCGCGTCAGCAGGCCCGCCGCGAACAGCGCCACGACCGCAGAAGCGATGGAGCCCGAGGTCGGGATCACCTCCATGAAGGGCATGAACAGCCCCAGCCCCAGGATCAGCAGCAGCGGCAGCAGGAACCAAGGCCGGTGCAGCAGGAACTGCAGCCGGGGGCGCAGGAAGCGTTCGACGAAATGGACGGGCTTGCGCAGCCAGCCGATGCCCTTGCACAGCTTCTGCGTGGACAGCTGCCGGTGCATGACGAAACCGGGCAGCCAGACGCTCTTGCGGCCAATGGCCATCTGCACGGCCAGGGCGAAGACGATCAGCCCGACCATGGCGGTCACGCCTGGAATGGCGCTGGCCGGCGACGTCGAGATCAGAGAGAAGGTCAGCATCAGCGATGCGAATGACTTGCGCCCCAGCTTGTCCACGACTTCCTGGACCGCGATGCTCTCGCCATGGGCTGAACTTTCGATTTGATCGAGAACGTCGCTGAGCGCGCGGGTTCTTCCTTCGGTCATGATCCACCTGCATTCGTTCGCTGGACAACGCGGTGCCGGCCCTGCCGTTCCGCGCTTGGCAGGGCGCATCTCGGGCGCCGCGGCCGCAGCTAGCCCATTCGTGACCGAGTGAGAGGTGTTCTGCGGGAACGGACCGCCACGGCATCCGTTATGCGGGCCAAGACCCTGGAAAGGAGATCGACATGTTCATGACGAACCGCACCCTCCACAGCGCCGCACTGGCCGCGGCCCTCGCGCTGCCCATCGCCGCCGCGCCGGCATTTGCGCAGACCGCCGACAGCGGCCAAACAAGCGGGGACAGCACCGAGTCCACCCAGATGGCCCCGCAGGCCGCCCCTGAAGGCACGACCGCCGGCGATCCGATGGCCGCCCCTTCCCCCGATCAGGTCGTGGCCACCGTCGGCGGCACCGACATCCTTGGCGAGGACGTCGTGGCCGCCATCGCCCTCCTGCCCCCGCAGGTGCAGGCGCAGCCGCCGCAGATGCTGATCCCGCTGGCGCTGGAGCAGCTGATCCTGCGGGAGCTGATCCTTCAGGAGGCGCAGAGCCAGAACCTGGCCGAGGACCCCGAGGTGACCCAGCTGGTCGAACAGACCATGCAGGACGCCCAGTCCAACGCCATGGTCCAGATCTGGCTGGAACGCGAAACCGCTGACGCCGTCACCGACGAGGCCGTGCAGCAATACTATGATGAGGCCAAGGCCCAGGGCGGCGAGAACTTCCCGCCGCTCGAGGAGGTGCGACCGCAGATCGAGCAGCACCTTCGCCAACAGCAGATGAGCGAGCTGCGCACCAGCCTGCGCGAAGGCGCCGACGTCGTTCTCTATGGCCCGAACGGAGAGCCGATGGAAGATGCGCGGGGCCAAGGCACCATGGGCGCCGCATCTGGTGATCAAGGCGGCATGAACGCCGCCTCCGAAGGGCAGAGCACGATGGATGCCACCTCCGGGGGGCAGGGCAACATGGACGCCGCCCCCGAAGGCCAGAGCGACATGGGCACCGCTGCCGGGGGGCAGGCGGACACGGAGGCCGATGCCGACCGTCCGACCGAAGGTCCCGTGGACACGCCGGCCGACGAAACGACGCCCGAAAACTGATCCCGTCTCATCGATGCGGAAATCCGGGGGGCAGGCCGTGGGCCTGCCCCTTTCGCATGAGCCGTGCAGGTAATCGCAACCGCAGCCAGATTTTTTCCGACAAAATTACAAAGGAATTATTGTGCTGGGATTGCCAGTCCGTTAAGTCCCTGACTGCACAGGGTGCAAAGGCGCCCCATCTTTGACCCCAAGGAGAGAAACATGCGTGACATCGTGTTGGTCGGCCTTCTGTCTGCCCTTCCGGGCACTGCGGCGCTGGCCGATCAGGTGGTGGTCGACACCGCGCAGGGCGAGGTCACGCTTGCGGCCGATCCCCAGTCGGTGGCGGTCTATGACATGGCGGCGCTGGACACGCTGGCCGCGCTTGGCGTGACGACCACCGGCACGATCGACCGCATCCTTGTGCCCGCGCTGCAGGATGCTGCGCCGGACGCGGCGGCCGTCGGCACTCTGTTCGAGCCGGACCTCGAGGCGCTGGCGGGGCTGGCGCCCGATCTGGTGATCGTGGGCGGGCGGTCGTCGGCGCAGCTTCAGGCGGTGACGCAGGTGGCCCCCGCCATCGACATGACCATCGGGACCGATCTGGTCGGCGACGCCCGCGCGCGGATCGATGCCTACGGCAAGCTGTTCGAGAGAGAGGCCGAAGCCGCGCAGTTGACCGCGACGCTGGACGACAAGCTGGCGGCGCTGCGCGCGGCGGTCGATCAGGATGATACGGCACTGGTCGTGATGACCAACGGGCCGAAGATGTCGACCTATGGCAAGGGCTCGCGCTTCGGCTGGATTTTCGAGACGACCGGACTGGCCGAGGCCGTGCCCGGCCTGGACGACGCCAACCACGGGCAGGCGATCAGCCACGAATTCATCGCCGAGGCCGATCCCGACTGGCTTCTGGTCCTGGACCGCACCGCCGCGATCGGGGCCGAGGGTCAGGCCGCGGCCGAGACGCTGAAATCCGATCTGGTCGCCGGCACCACCGCCTGGCAGCAGGACCAGGTGATCATGCTGGACCCGGCCTCGACCTATATCTCGGCCGGCGGCTTCACCTCGCTGACGGGCAGCATCGACAGGCTGACGCAGGCTTTCGCGAACGCCTCGTCCAGCTGCTGCGCCCGGTGCCCGCCCTAGGCACGGCGCTTCTGGCGCTGATGCTGGCCAGCGTCAGCGTCGGCGCGGCGCAGGTCGATCTGCGCGCGACCCTGAGCGATCACCGGGCCATGCTGATCCTGCTGGAATCGCGGCTGCCGCGGACGGTGGCCGTCGTGCTGACCGGGGCGGCACTGTCGGTGGCGGGCGTCCTGATCCAGGCGCTGGTCAGGAACCGCTTCGTCGGCCCTGACACGTCGGGCACGGCCGAGGGCGCGGCCCTGGGCCTGCTGACTGTCACGATCCTCTGGCCGGCAAGCCCGCTGTGGCTGCGCATGATCGCGGCCAGCGCGGCGGCGATGGCGACCACGGCGCTGTTCCTGGCCGTCGTCCGCCGCCTGCCCGTGCGCGAGGTGATGCTGGTCCCCATCGCCGGCCTGGTCCTGTCGGGCGTCCTGGGTTCGGTCGTCACCTTCGTCGGCTGGCAAACCGACCTGACGCAGTATGTCGGCATCTGGCTGATGAGCGGAGAGTTCTCGGGCGTCATCTCGGGCCGGTACGAGCTGTTGTGGTTCGCAGGCGGCGCGGCGGCACTGGCGTGGTTCTCGGCCGACCGTTTCGCGATCCTGGGCCTGGGCGACGGGGTCGCGACGGGACTGGGGCTGTCGACGGCCGCGGTCATGCGCCTTGGGCTGGCGGTCGTGTCGATTGTGACGGCGATGGTCGTGACGACCGTGGGCATGATCCCCTTCGTCGGCCTTGTCGTGCCGAACCTGGTCGCCCGGATCATGGGCGACAACCTGCGGGCGTCGCTGCCGGTGGTGGCGCTGGCGGGGGCAGTTCTGGTCCTGGCCTGCGATCTGGCGGGCCGGCTGGTGATCCGCCCCTACGAGGTTCCCGCCGGGCTGATCCTGGGCATCCTGGGCGCGGGCCTGTTCCTGTGGTTGCTGCACCGCAGGCCCGCGCATGGATAGCGGGTTCGCCGGCACCTGTATCGGCCCCCGACCGCGGCTGTCGCGCGATGCGGCGATGCTGGGCGGCATGGCGCTGCTGCTGGCGGCGGTCGCGGCGCTGTGGATGTTCCAGGGCCTGGGCCGGGGCGATCGCGGCTTCCTGCTGGGGTTGCGCGGCGCCAAGCTGGCGGCGCTGATCACCGTCGCGGTGGCCGGCGGCGTCTCCACGATCCTGTTCCAGACGGTGGCGGCGAACCGGGTGCTGACGCCGTCCATCATGGGCTTCGACGCGCTCTATGTCCTGTTGCAGACCGGCCTGGTCGTCGCCCTGGGCGGCGCGGGCTTCGCGGGGCTGCCCCCTGCCGCCAAATTCATGGCCGAGGTCGCGGCCATGACGGCGCTGGCTGCCCTGCTGTTCGGCACGCTGCTGCTGAGGGGGGCGCGGGATCTGCCGAAGATGATCCTGACAGGGGTGATCCTGGGTGTCCTCTTTCGGTCGGTGTCGGGGTTTCTGGGCCGGGTGCTGGACCCGAACGAATTCGCCGTCGTCCAGTCGGTCAGCTTCGCCAGCTTCAACCGCGTGGACGTGACGCTTCTGCCCTGGGCGGTCGCGGCGACCGCGCTGGCCGTGGCGGCGGCATGGCGCATGTCGGCGATTCTGGACGTGCTGGCCCTGGGGCGGGACCCGGCGGTGTCGTTGGGGCTGCGACATCGGGCAACGGTGCTGGCTGTGCTGGCGCTGGTCGCGGTGCTGGTGTCGGTCTCGACCGCGCTGGTGGGGCCGGTGGCGTTCTTCGGCCTGATCCTGGCGGGCCTGGCGCACGGGCTGATGCGCACGTCGCGTCACGCCCTGCTGCTGCCCGCCGCCGGTCTGTCCGGCGCCATCCTGCTGGTCGGCGGCCAGTGGCTGTTCGAGCGGCTGCTGGGCCAGGCCGCCACACTGTCGGTCGTCGTCGAGTTTACGGGCGGCCTGTTCTTCCTCTACCTGCTGCTGAGAGGGCGCATCAGATGATCCAGATCGACGGCGTCAGCCATCGGATCGGCGGTGCGCCGATCCTGCACGACATCTCGACCCGGCTGCCGCAGGGCAAGCTGACCGCGCTGATCGGCCCGAACGGGGCCGGCAAATCCACGCTGCTGCGCCTGGTCGGCCGGCTGGAGCCGCTGCAGGCCGGGCGAATCGTGGTGGCGGGCCACGACGTCGCTGCGACCCCCACGGACAGGCTGGCCAGGGTCATGGCGATCCTGGGGCAGCAGACCGCGATCGCCAGCCGCCTGCGCCTGTCCGAGCTGGTGGCCTTCGGCCGCTGGCCGCACCACAAGGGCCGCCCCGGCCCCGCCGACCGCGCCAAGGTGGCAGAGGCACTGGAGGCATTCGCGCTGACGCCGCTGGCCGGGCGCTTCCTGGACGAGGTGTCCGGCGGCCAGGCACAACGCGCCCATATCGCCATGGCGGTCGCTCAGGACACCGACTGGCTGCTGCTGGACGAGCCGCTGAACAACCTCGACATGGCCCATGCCCGTGCCCTGATGCGCAGGCTGCGAAAGATGGTGGACGAAGGCCGCAGCGTCGGCATGGTCGTGCACGAGATCAACTATGCCGCAGCCTGGGCCGATCACGTGATCGCGATGAAGAATGGCTGCGTGGTGGCCCAGGGACCGGCGGCGACGGTCCTGACGGAAGACCTGCTGTCAGACCTCTATGAGACGCCCATCCAGATCGGCGAACACCGGGGCCGCCCGCTGGTGCTGCACCACTGCTGAAGCGCGCGAGCGGCGCATGGAATGCGCTTTACTCTGCCCCGTTTGCGGTTACTTCTGGCTGCGACGCCCCTTTCGGGGGGCCTGAACTGACACAGGTCGCACGTCGTCCTGTATCACCTGCCATAGGAGCAAGCCGTGCCAGATGTCGGCCTGAGAGAATGGATCGCGGCCGGTCGCGCGATCGCCAGCGGTCACCTGTTGCGGTACGATCCAGGCGCGAACCTGACCTCTCGGTTCGAGAAGGAACTGGGCGAAACGGTCGGCGCCAGCCATGTTCTGGCCGTCAACTCGGGCTCCAGCGCCCTTGTTGCGGCGCTGGCCGCGGCCGGCATCGGCCCGGGCGACGAGGTGCTTGTCCCCGCCTACACCTGGATGGCGACGGCCGCCGCACCCGTGCAGGTCGGCGCCGTTCCGGTCCTTGTCGACATCAACGAGACCCTGACCATCGACCCCGAGGACATCCGCGCGAAGATCACGCCATATACCCGCGCGATCATCCCGGTCCACATGGTCAACGCGCCCTGCGACATGGACGCGATCATGTCCATCGCCAGGGAACACGGCCTGATCGTCATCGAGGATTCCTGCCAGGCCGTAGGCGTGCCCTACAAGGACCGCCACTGCGGGGCGATCGGCGACCTGGGCACCTTCAGCTTCAACAAGATGAAGAACATGAACATCGGCGAGGGCGGCGCCGTCCTGACCAACGACGAGCGCTATTTCATCCGCGCCCGCAGCTATCACGACCTTGGTTCTCTGGTCCGCCAGCACGGTGACCGCCTGAACGAGCCCGAGTTCGTGGGAATGAACTTCAAGGTGACCGAGATCGACGGCGCCATGCTGAGGGTGCAGCTGCGCAAGGTCGTCCCGATGCTGCGCCGGATGCAGAAGCGGCGTGCCGTCCTGGCCGAGATCCTGTCGCAGAGCGACGAGTTCACCGTCACGCCGCACAACGACCCCGGTTCCGCCGTCAGCCTGTCGATCCTGGCGCCGACACGAGAGAAGGCGATCGAGCTGACGGGCCGCCGCGGCGTCCACAACCGGCTGCGCGACAGCTCGAAGCACCTTTATACGAACTGGGAGCCGATCCTGCAGAAGCGCACGTTCCACCCCAAGATGAACCCCTGGGCCTGGGCCAAGCGCGAGATCAATTATTCGCCGGACATGTGCGCCCGCACGCTGGATATCCTGGACAGGACGTGCATCGTAACGCTGGGGCTGCGTTACCCTACGCCGCTCATGGCCCTGATCGCCCGCAAGCTGGCCCGCGCGGGCTGATTGCCGGCCGTCCAATCGTCATCTGCCCAACCGTCGGTCGACCGGCCGTGGCGCGCGGCCGCCAATGCGGCGGCGCGCGCGGTCAGGGCCATGATGGTCAGCGTCGGATTGTGGACATGCTGCCGCGGGAACGAGGCCGCGTCCGTCACGAAAAGGCCTGGAACGTCCCAGCACTCGTTGTTCGGGTCAAGGACCGAGGTGGCGGGATCCGTGCCCATCCGGGCCGTCCCGCATTCGTGAACGCTGGTCCCGCCAGGCGACAGTTCGCTGTTCACGACCAGCCCGGACAGGCCCATGTCGCGGGCCAGGTCACGGATGATCCCGGCCTGGCGCTGCGCCATCTCGCGCTGCCGTTCGGAATGCTGGAAGCGGATCACCGGGACCAGCATGCCGTGCCGGTCCCGCCGCGATGGCGACAGGGTCACCCGGTTTCCTTCGTCAGGCAGCATCTCGGCGAACGAGACGATGTCCACGCGCGCGCCACCGCCGGGCCTGGCGTGGATATGGATCTGCACCCCGATCGAGCCGCCCAGGGACTCGTGCGGGGGGATATGGATGCAGCGGCCGGGTTCTGACTGTTCGGGCAGGACATTGTCAAGCTTGGCGCAGAAGCCGTGCCCGCTCATCACAGCATGATCCATCAGGTAACGACCAAGCGCGGGCGAATCCGTGCCCGTTCCCGAACCCGCGGAGGGCGTGCGGGACAGCATCAGAAGGCGCGTGCTCTCGATCGCCGAGGCGCAGAGGAACACGATGGGCGCATGGGCGCGGCGGACGGTACCCGAGCGGCTGTCGACCCATTCCACCCCTTCGGCAGTCCCGGCGGCGTTCTTCAGGACGCGCCGCACGACGGCATCCGCCTGGCAGGTCAGACCCCCGGTGGCGGCGGCCTTGTCCAGCCATGGCAAGGGCGGCGCGAAAGTGCCAAGAACGGGCCTCGCCTCGGGCCACCGGGCGCGGATGATGTCCATGAAGCTCTGCTCGGACCCCGTGGGCTGCAGGGTCTTGGCCAGCCTGCTGCCACGTGCACCCGACGGCTGATGGTTCCCGCCCTGCAGCTGCAGCCTGTCCTCGACCCAGCCGTACCATTCGTCAAGCTGATCCAGCCCGAACGGCCAGTCGATCCCGCTGCCGCTGTGGTCCTGCGCCGTCATCCCGGCAAGCCTGTAATATTGCCGGCCGTGTCCCGGAACCAGCATGCGCCCGCCCGGACGGCGCGATCGGAACCAGCTGAACCGGGTGCCCGGCTCGGTCTCATAGGGGCAGTCGCGGTCGTCGACCAGGATGTCGGGGGCCATCGCCCAGGCGAACAACCCCGACTGGACGGGTTGACGGACCCGCCCCAACCGACGGAAGACGCGTTCGCCAATGCGGGCGACCTTGGGGGGAAGCCGCCGCTCGGCGCCGACTTTGTCCAGGAACCGCGCCAATGCCGTCAGCGATCTGGTGACTGGATTGACCTGGGGGGTTCCGGCCGACCCGGCCTCGAATATCGCGACGTTGAGCCCCGCCTCGCACAACCGCGCCGCCGCTACCCCACCGGCCGCTCCGGCGCCCACGACGATCGCATCGAACCGGCTGCCATCAGCGATCGGCGCGCCATTCCACATGTCTGTCAATTCGGAAACTTTCAATAAGAACACGAAACCATGTCCGGCTGCCCGGACGGGCCAAGGCTTGATGGTGAGCCCAGATCGTGCGTCTTTCCAGCCCCCACGGCCGGATTGGGCCGCCCTGCTGGTGGATTTTGGTGCCATCGCAGCCGCGTCCGCAACCTCGGGTATAGAGGCAATCACGGCCCGCAACTCAGGCTATAGATGATCGCTTTTGTCGAATAATTTTACGAATCGCACATGGGCTGCGGAGCCTGAAGCGCGCGGTGATTCGGTATGCGGCGCCGTCCCGATATGCGGGATCCGTGGCCGTCGAAAGATGTTTTGTCGTGACCAGCAAATGCCCGCAGACGCGCCGCCGCAAGCGCCGCCGCACCCCATGGCGCCGGCCGCCGAGGTCAGGCGTGACGAAACCGGCTCAAGGCCCTCGAACGCCCGGTGCAGAAGCCGCCACTCACCCCCCGTGCGGACGGTTCGCGCGGTTCCAGGCGATGGCCTGTGGGCGGGTCTTCACCAGCGCCGCAACCAGCAGGCCGGTAATGGCCGCCTTCAGCATGTCGCCGGGAATGAAGGCCAACGACAGGACGAACGCCTCGGACAGCGACCGTTCCAGGACGATCGACATGCCCACGATCCCGAACGCATAAAGCACCACGACACCGCCGATGAAGGCGCCGAGGCCCGCCGCGAGGCCGGCGTTTCGCATCGGCAGACGCTCGACGCAGAACCCGGTGACCGCTGCCGCCGGGATCATGCCCAGGAAAAAGCCGACCGTCGGCCCAGCCAGGACACCCAATCCGCCGCGGCCGCCCGACAGCAACGGCAGGCCCATGAGGACCAGGACGACGAACAGGGTCGCGGCCGCCGCGCCGCGCCTTGCGCCCAGGGCGGCACCCGCCAGCATCACGCCAAGCGTCTGCGCGGTGATAGGTACGCCGAACCCCAGGGTGATCGGGGGCACGACCCCCAGGGCCGCGATCAGCGCGGCGAACAGCGCCACATGGGCAACGCCTCTTTCCATGTTTTCCATCCTATTCCAGAAGACTGCGCGCACGGAGCGCGTCGGCAACGTGATCGGCCTCATCGAAGGCCGAAAGCACCAGGGGCACCATCAGCCGCCAGCCGGGCCGGCGCAGGGACCGCGCGCGCCAGGCCAGCGACAGCGCCGAGGCCCTGGCGACCAGCACCGGCGTGAAGCGCACGACCAGCGCGACCCCGATCTCGATCCGGTCGGTCCGCATGCCCACGCGGCGCAAAGGTCCCAGCACACGGTGCAGCACGTCCATCATCTCGGCCAGTGTCGTCGTCATCGTGACCAGGTTCGCCAGCGCGACCAGCGTGACCATGCGCAAGACGATGCGGACCCCGTCCCCCACGTCGCGGGTGACGGCATGCCAGAGCAGAAGGATCACCACGAAGGGCAGAAGCGGCCTCAGCGACCGCAGCCCCGCCCTCAGGAACACCCGCCCCGGCAGCGCATATAGCAGCGCCACCACTGCAGCCGCGGCAAGCTGCACCACGATGTCCTGGACGGGAAACAGCAGTGTCGTCGCGATGCAGACGGCCAGCAGCTTGCCCCCTGCGGGCCAGCGGTGGGCGCGGGTCCTAACCGGCGAGACGAGAGAGATCATCGGCTGTCCCCTGGCGACGCATGTCCGCGGCAAACTCACTCAGCATGGTGTCGGCAGGTCCGACGGCCCTCAGCCGCCCCTGGTCCAGCCAGAATACCTCATCATAACCCTGCAGGTCATCCGGGTCATGGGTCACGTGCAGCACGGCCACTTCGGCCAGGGCCAGGTGGCGTCGCAGCTGCAGGCGCGTGGGAATGTCCAGCCCGGCGAAGGGTTCGTCCAGGATCAGCAGGCGCGGCCTCATGGCCAGGACCGACATCATGCAGAGCAGATGCTTCTGCCCGTGCGACAGCTGATCGACCACGGCATCGATCCAGTGCGACTTGTCGAAGCGTTCCAGGACCTGCAGTACGGTCGCGGCGGCATCTGCCTTGCCCTGACCCATCTGCCGCAGGCCGAAGGCCATCTCTTCCCGCACCGTCGGGAAGATGATCTGATGCTCGGGGTTCTGAAACATCACCCCCACCGTGCGCAGCGCAGCCTTCCTGTCGCGGAACATGTCGTGGCCGGCGACGCGCAGGCTGCCGCCGCTTGGGCGCAGCAGCCCCGCGACAAGACGTGCCAGCGTGCTCTTGCCAGAGCCGTTGCGTCCGACGACCCCGATCCGCCGGGCCGAGCTGTGGATGGTGATGTCCGACAGGATCCTCCGCCCAGAGGCGTCGAAGCAGAGGCTTTCGGCCGCGATGGTCACATGATCGGGTTCACACAGAGCCATCCAGCCCCTCCGTCGGGCGGCCTTCCCGATCAGGCACCGCACCACGGCGCCCCACAGCATAAACGCGAGGCCCCCGTCCGATGCGTGCCGCTGTCTGCGCGATCATCCTCGTCCTCCGCAATCGGACCCGGCATCCGGAAGTGGAACGCGTCTACAAAGCCGTGGCACATGGCGCAAGACCGTTTGCCAGACGTCCCGCCTGCATCAGGGGCCCTTTGCTGGCTTCATTGCCGGTCCGCGCGAGATGGCGCCCCCCTCACGACGGACCAGTGTCCTCGTAGAAGCTGCGGCAGTCGCGATCGGCGCGCAGGACCACCGGATCGTGCCCCATCGCCCTGCTGTCAGCCGGCGGACCCGAAGTGACGAAGCCGACTTGCTGGTCAGGATTGTATCAAAAGGTCGATGCCGGTTGCAGATATGGGCGCAACAATCATGCAGCGGACAGAACGAACCCGCAAAGGGCGCGGTTCGGCTTTGCGTCCCGCCTTCGGTGCGGCACAGTCTGAAACTTTGCACGGGGAAGCCTCCCAGGCATATATGTGTCTGATGACCCGGCGTGGAAACGCACCGTTTGGTGAAGACCTTGAGGATAACGGGGTGTTGGCGGCAGACATTCCCTGAGCCGCACGCGGCGATCCGCAGGGTTTGGGACGGCCGACAGAATCATGGACCGCGAACGCCAGGCAGGGCTGGCGTCCCCTCGGTCAGGCGCGCTGCCAGGTGCCGTCGGTGCGCTGATAGCGGGAGACCTCTGGCTCCAGAAAGTCCTCGGCGGACATCGGGGCGACGTGGCGTTCTAGCCGCAAGCTGTCGCCATCGATGTCCAGAACCGCATATTCGTTCTGCCCGTCGCTGATCCGGGCGCAGAGCGCGGTCCCGGCCTGCAGCTGCAGCACACCGGGCCACTTGCCGGTGTCGATCAGCGCGTCGACGTTGAAGCGGTGCAGGTGTCCCGACAACGCAATGCGGACGCCGGCGGCCTGCAGCCTGGCCATGGCCTCCTCGGCGCGGCGGGCGGGCTGCTTGTCCATCTGCGGCAGCTGCTCCAACGGGTGATGCAGGGCGATGACGTTGACGGCGTCGAGGTCCAGCCCCCTGATCAGCCGCCTGATCTCGCCCTTGCGGAACTTGCCGCGCTGCCAGCTGTAGGGGTCGGTGCTGTTGATCCCCAGCACCCGCACGTCGCGGGCCTGCCGCATTGTCTCAAGCGGCCTGCCGAAGCTTCGGCGATAGGCCGCGAAGGGCCTGAACAACCGGGCCACCGGGTTGAAGGCGGGGATGTCGTGATTGCCCGGCACCATCAGCATCGGCGCCTCGATCCGGTCCAAAAAGGCCCGCGCCATCGCCATCTGGCCGCGGCGCGCGCGGTGGGTCATGTCGCCAGTCACGACAACGATGTCCGGCCGCGCCTCGGCAATGCGCGCCAGAAGCGGCTCGACCAGAGCCTCGCGGTGAAAGCCGAAATGCAGGTCCGAGAGGTGAAGAAGCCTTGTCATCGGATCAGTCCTTCACGTCGGCGGTCTTGCTGACCCCATCCGCGGGCAGAAGCACGCGCAGCCCCCCGTGACGGACCTGCAGTCGGAACGGGCTTTGCATCGCGGTCTTTTCGCCGTCATGGGCGATCAGCTGCCGCCGGTTCGGCGTCTCGATCTGCAGATGATCTGACAGGATCAGGTCGAAATCGTCGTTCTTGGCGCTGTGACCGAAGGCCAGCCGCAGGGCCGAGCGCATCAGCGGCAAGGGCTGCAGGGCCTTCGCGATCAGGACGGCGAACTTTCCGTCACGGATGGCGTCCGCCCCTTCAAGGCCGAAGCTGTCCATCTGGTAGGCGCTGCGAGCCACGAAAACCAGCGCGCTTTCGAAGCGCTGTTCCTGGCCGTCGATCCGCGCGACCAGTCGCATCGGACTGCGCAGCCGGCGCAGCGCCACCAGCACCGACCAATAGGCCGCCACCCGCGACCGCCCCCAACGCTTGTAGATCCCCTCTCG
>JAYZBS010000064.1:0-24339 GCA_036338635.1 Pseudomonadota bacterium
GCCAATAGGATCACCCGGGCGGTGCCGCAACTGCGGCGCGGCCCCTCTTCAGGACAGGGTCGATGTCAGATCAGGCTTTCGAATATTCCGTCATCGCGGCCCCTCTCCGGGGCGACAAGTCGCGCGATACCAAGTCGCCGACCGACCGCTATGCGCTGGCCCTGACGGCCGAGCTGAACCGCATGGCCGCAGATGGCTGGGATTACGTCCGCGCCGATGTCCTGCCGAGCGAGGAGCGCAGCGGCCTGACCGGCCGGACCACGATCTATCACAACCTTCTGGTTTTCCGCCGCCCCCGCGCCGCGGAGGCACTGTGGGCCGAAGGGGTCACAGAAATGCCGACCACCAAGCCGGAACAGTCTGCCAGCTGAAGGTCAGGCAGCCAGGGTCAGGTTCTGTGGACTGAACGCCCCGATCGTGACATCGGTCGCGCCGAACACACAGAAGCTGCCGGCGGCAACCTCCTGCCAATCGCCCTCGTCCGTCTCCAGCGGTTCGGAGACGACTGCCCAGCCCCGACGCGAATCTGACCACCGGTAATAGAGCGACGGCGCATGATCGTCGCTGCTGTAGCGCAGGACATAGAGCCTCTCTCCGTCAGAGAGGGCGCACGCTGCGCGAACGTGCGGGGCCACGCCCTTCTGCCGTGCCAGCGCCTCCATCCGTCCGACAGCGCATTCCATCGCAAGCTGCGGATTCTGATCCAACCCCTCGCCCAAGGCGACAAGGAACAATGCCTCGCTGTCTGTGGCGCCCTTGCGATGCTGATAGAGGTCGTCGCGGATCAGGACGTCGGCATGGCGTCGAAAGCTGTCATAACCTCCGAACTGGCCATTATGCATAAACGACCACCGCCCCGCCGTGAACGGATGGCAGTTGTTCCGGCTGGTCGCCGTCCCCGTCGAGGCCCTGACATGGGCCAGGAACAGTCGCGACCGCACCTGCCCGACCAGGCTACGCAGGTTCGGGTCCGACCAGGCCGGCATCACGTCGCGATAGAGCCCGGGCTCGGCCCGCTCGCCGTACCAGGCGATCCCAAATCCGTCGGCATTAACCGGCGTCACGCAGCGCGTGGCGCCCTGGCTCTGTCGGATCAGCGAATGCGCCGGACGACTGACGATATCCTCAAGGAAGATCGGTTCGCCAAGATAGGCGGCCCAACGACACATGCCCTGCCCCTTCGTGCCTGCTTTGTGACAGGTCTACCACGAAAGGATGAAGCAATCACCTACTCCGTGGCGGGCGGCGTCTCTTCCACGATCACGAGGTCGCGTTCGCTTGCGCCTTTGGCATGGGCCAGCGCGGCCTGGTATTCCATGCTGTGATAACAGGCAACGGCCGCATCAAGGCTGGGGAACCGGGCCACGACGTTCCGCGCCCGGTCATTCCCTTCCAGCTGGTGATAGCGGCCCCCGCGAGCCAGGAAGACACCGCCATGCGCGGCGATGGCCGGCCCAGCTTCCTTGGCATAGCGGCCGTAGGCTTCGGCGTCCGTGACGGTAACATGGGCAATCCAAAGGGCGGTCATGCGCTTTCCTCGATCAGTTTGCGGGCATCGCGAAGCGCCGTATCGGCGGCCGCAAGACTGGGGGCGCCGCCCTGTGCGCGGTCGGGGCGGCCGCCACCGCCCTTGCCGCCAAGGGCGGCCGTGGCAGCCTGCACCAAGCTGACGGCGCTGATACGGCCGGTCAGATCCTGCGTCACGCCGGCGGCGACGGTGGCCTTACCGTCGGCCTCGGCCAGGACCAGCACCACGCCGCTGCCCAGGCTCGACTTCATCTCGTCAACCAGAGCGCCAAGCTCCTTGCCGCCTACGCCCTCCACCTTGCGGCCGATGAACTTGACGCCGCCGATCTCCTCGGCCTCGGAGGCGCCGCCGCTACCCATGGCCAGCTGCCGCTTCAGTTGCGCCACCTCGTTGGCCAGGGCCTTGCGCTCGTCCGCCAGCGCCCTGACCCGGTTCACGACCTCGGACGACTGCGCCTTCAGGATGCCAGCAATTTCCGTCAGACGGCGGTCTGCGTCGCGCAAATGGTCCAGCGCCGCCTGACCGGTCAGCGCCTCGATCCGCCTGACACCTGCGCTCGACGCACTGTCGCCCAGCAGGGCAAAGGCGCCCACGTCACCGGTGCGCGCCACATGCGTACCGCCGCACAGTTCCAGCGAATAGGTCGCCTTGTCAGATCCCTTGCCGCTGCCGGCCAGGCTTCCCATCGACACCACGCGCACCTCGTCGCCGTATTTTTCGCCGAACAAAGCCTGCGCCCCCAGGCTCCGCGCCTCATCGGGCGACATGATCCGCGTGACGACGGGGCTGTTCTGGCGGATGAACTCGTTCACCTCGCCCTCGATCGCCGCCAGCTCCTCGAGAGAGACCGCCTGGTTGTGGCTGAAATCGAAGCGGAGCCGATCCGGCGCATTCAGGCTGCCCCGTTGCGCGACATGATCGCCCAGTGTACGACGCAGCGCCTCGTGCAGAAGATGCGTGGCCGAGTGGTTGGCACGGATCGTGTTGCGCCGGTCGTGGTCCACCGACAAAGACGCCCCCTGGCCGCGCGCGATGCTTCCCATCGTCACCTCGGCATGATGCACGAAGACGCCAGCCACCTTGCGGGTATCCGTCACCCGAGCCGCGCCAGTCTCTGTCTTGATCAACCCGGTATCGCCAACCTGACCACCGCTCTCTGCATAGAAGGGCGACTGGTTGACGACGATGGCGACCTTGCGGCCCTCGCCGGCTTCGGCGACCTCGGAACCCTCCTCCACCACGGCCAGAATCTGTCCTTCGGCCTCTTCGGTATCATAACCCAGAAACTCGGTCGCTCCGTGCGTCTCTGCCAATTCGTACCAGATCGTCGCGTCGGCCGCTTCACCGGACCCAGACCAGGCCGCCCGCGCCATCCGCTTCTGCTCGGCCATCGCGGCATCGAAGCCCTCGATCTGAACCGCGCGGCCCTTTTCGCGCAGCGCATCCTGCGTTAGGTCCAGCGGGAAGCCGAACGTGTCATAGAGCTTGAAGGCCGCCTCGCCCGGCAGGTCGGCACCTTCGGGCAGCTTCGCCAGTTCGTCGTCCAGCAGCCGCAGGCCGCGATCAAGGGTCTGGCGGAAGCGTGTCTCCTCGGACCGCAGCGTCTCCTCGATCATCGACTGCGCGCGGGTCAGTTCAGGATAGGCCGACCCCATCTGCCGCACCAGCGCCGGGACCAGCCGGTGCATGACGGGGTCCTGCGCCCCCAGCATATGCGCATGCCGCATCGCCCGGCGCATGATCCGCCGCAGCACATAGCCGCGCCCTTCGTTCGACGGCATCACTCCGTCAGCAATCAGGAAGCTGGTCGATCGCAGGTGATCCGCGATCACCCGATGGTGCACCTTGCCCGGCCCATCGGGGTCTGCGCTAGTCACGTTCGCGCTGGCCTCGATCAGCGACCGCATCAGGTCGGTGTCATAGTTGTCGTGCTTGCCCTGCAGCAGCGCGCCGATCCGCTCCAGCCCCATGCCGGTATCAATGGACTGCATATCCAATGCGCGCATGGAGCCGTCCTCGAACTGCTCGTTCTGCATGAAGACCAGGTTCCAGATTTCGATGAAGCGGTCGCCATCCTCATCCGGGCTGCCTGGAGGGCCGCCCCAGATCTTGTCGCCGTGATCGAAGAAGATCTCGGTGCAGGGGCCACAGGGACCAGTCGGCCCCATCTGCCAAAAGTTGTCGCTGGTCGGAATGCGGATGATGCGGTCGTCCGAAAGACCAGCGACCTTCTTCCAGATGTCCGCGGCCTCGTCATCGGTGTGGTAGACGGTGACCAGAAGCCGGTTCTTCGGGATGTCGAAATCCTTGGTCAGCAATTCCCATGCATAAGGGATCGCCTGCTCCTTGAAATAATCGCCGAAGCTGAAGTTGCCCAACATTTCAAAGAACGTGTGGTGGCGGGCTGTATAGCCGACATTGTCCAAATCGTTGTGCTTGCCCCCGGCGCGCACACATTTCTGCGCCGTCGTCGCGCGGCTATAGTCGCGCGTCTCGACCCCGGTGAACAGGTTCTTGAACTGCACCATGCCCGAATTCGCAAACATCAGGGTCGGGTCGTTGCGGGGGACCAGAGGGCTGCTCTCGACAACGCGGTGGCCGTTTTTTTCAAAATAGCCAAGGAAGGTAGAGCGGATGTCATTCAGACTGGGCATGGCAGGCCTTCATCGCAAAACAGGTCTCTCCGGCCAAGCCGGTTCGACGACCGGTCTAAACCTCGTCACGGGCACTGTCCAGCAAGGCGCGAACAGCAGCCGGGGGCCCGGCGCACCTTGCGCTGGACCCCCGGAGAAAGAACCTGTGCGGAGGCGCAGCCTCCGCACACCGCAGGATCAGTCCTCGGTCAGCGCCTCGTCCTCGCCGCCCTCGGCCACGCCGAACTCAAGCCCGTGGCTGGCGCGGATCTTGTCCTCGATCGCAAAGGCGACTTCAGGGCGATCGCGCAGGAACTGCTTGGCGTTCTCGCGCCCCTGGCCGATACGCTCGTCACCATAGGAGTACCAGGCGCCCGACTTCTCGACCACGCCAGCCTTCACACCCAGATCGATCAACTCGCCGACCTTGCTGATGCCCTCGCCATACATGATGTCGAACTCGACCTGCCGGAACGGCGGCGCGACCTTGTTCTTCACGACCTTGACCCGCGTCGTGTTGCCGGTGACCTCGTCACGGTCCTTCACGGCCCCGGTGCGGCGGATGTCCAGGCGGACCGAAGCATAGAACTTCAGCGCGTTGCCGCCCGTCGTCGTCTCGGGGTTTCCGAACATCACGCCGATCTTCATGCGGATCTGGTTGATGAAGATCACCATGCAGTTCGAACGCCCGATGCTGGCGGTCAGCTTGCGCATGGCCTGGCTCATCAGGCGGGCCTGGCTGCCCATCTGCATGTCGCCCATGTCGCCTTCGATTTCCGATTTCGGCGTCAGCGCCGCCACCGAGTCAACTACGACTAAACTGACCGCGCCCGAGCGCACCAGCGTGTCCACGATCTCCAGCGCCTGCTCGCCGGTATCAGGCTGGCTGATCAGCAGCTCGTCCAAATTCACGCCCAGCTTCTTGGCGTATTGCGGGTCCAGGGCGTGTTCCGCGTCAACAAAGGCGCAGACGCCGCCCTTCTTCTGTTCTTCCGCAACGACGTGCAGCGTCAGCGTTGTCTTGCCCGAACTTTCCGGCCCGAAGATCTCGATGATCCGGCCCTTGGGCAGGCCGCCGATGCCGAGCGCGATGTCCAGACCAAGCGATCCGGTCGAGGTCGCCTCGATCTCGGCCACGGGGCTGTCCTTGCCCAGCTTCATGATCGAGCCCTTGCCGAACTGCCGTTCGATCTGCGCCAGGGCACTGTCCAAGGCCTTCTGCTTGTCAGCTGCGCGTTTGTCCGTCATGTCGAAGATGCTCGCCTGTGCCATGTGATCCCCACGTTATTTCACAGCGCTCCGGTGCGGGCAATCGACCCTCCGGATGTTCACGTCCTGTTCGCTTCTAGATGCGCCATTGCCGGCTGTTTTTCAAGGTCGTTAAGGTTAATTTCTGATTCGTCTCTGCCACCATTGCGCAAGCTCGGTTAAGAAACCGTTTACAGCTATTTGCACGCCAGCTATCCAGCGCCGGTTTGATGGAATGGACAGAGGTACGGATGCTGATTTTCTGGGAGCAGAGGCTGGTTTTCCTGGCGACGCCCAAGGCAGGTTCAAGCGCGATCGAGATGGCACTTGAATCCCTCGCCTCGGTCTCGCTCCAGCGGCCGGCCGAGGTGAAGCATACCGACATAGCCACCTATCACCGCCATTTCGGCCCTTGGCTTCAGGCCCGAACCGGGCAAAGCTTCACGACCGTGGCCCTGATGCGAGAGCCCGTGGACTGGCTGCGAAGCTGGTATCGCTTCAAGCTGCGCGACAATCTAGACGATCCGCAGCCTGCGATGCAGGAAACGGCCTTCGGAGACTTCGCCTCGGCCTATGCCGGCCCTGATGGTCCCGCCCGGCTTGGGATTGGTACGCAGTCGGACTTCCTGACCGATGGCGAAGCCCGTGTCGACCGTATCTTCCGGTACGAGCACATCGACAGCTTCGTCGAATTCCTGGAATCGCGCCTTGACTGCGCTATCGAGCTGCCCCGCATCAACGTCCCGCCAAGCGTTGATGTCCATCTGGATTCGAAGGTCGAGAAACAGCTGCGAACGGCGATGGCACGGGACCTCGAACTCTATGACAGCCTTGCCTCGGCCATGTTGGACCACGCCTTGGTCGACTAGGCGACCGAGCGTTATTGTTACTGGCGCGTGGCACACAACCATAAGTTTTTCACACGGGATTGCGTTAAATCCGTAGATTGCATGACCCAAGCTTGCTAACGTTATGTACGGGCAATTCAAGTGGCTCGAATCGTTCCAGCATCTCCTTGGTGCACCTTGATGTGGGAACCCGACATGACAATCGCGATGCGACCCGGCGGCAATATCTTCTCGGCAGCCATCAAGGGTGCCACCAAGCTGCTGGATGAAACCGGAGGCGTCGCTTCGCTTGACGAGGTGGCGGCCCTGATTGACGTCCGGGTGGACGATCTGCGAGCCGTCGTGCCGGACACCTGCACGCTGCTGCAGGCGACGGCGGAAAACGCCCTGATGCTGTTGCAGGAAATCTGCGTTCGTCACACGTCCTCGACGTGTAGCGAAAACCCCATTGCGCAGTTCACGGCGCTGGCGGAAGCCTATGTCGAATGGGGATGCCGCCACCCGCGGGAATTCCGGGTCATCGGCCTGATGCCAGCCGAGGTGTTCGAGAAGAACCCACGGCTCGTCTGCTACGAGAACGCAATCCATCAAGTAATGTACCGGACGCTCGACCGCGCGAGGGAGCAGGGCGCCCTGCCCCGTGATCAGGACATCGGCCAGATCGTCGCCATTGCGCATACCTATGCCTATGGCGTCGTCAGCAAGATGCTGCTGGGCGATTTGGCGCGGTGGAACCCCGGTATGACCGGTCGAGAGGCGGCGCGGCACAACCTGTCGATCTTCATCAACCAGTTCCTGGGCCGTCCGGCACAAGTATGACAGCCCCGCCCGATCCTTCCGGGACGCTGGCCACGCGTCTAGGGGAATGGACCCACGGCCCGGAACGCCGGCTTGTCGCGTTGGTGGGCCCTCCCGGCGCCGGGAAAAGCCATGTCGCAGAATGCCTCGCCCAGGCAATCCCAGAGCTTGCCATCCTGCAGATGGACGGCTTCCACATTGACGATGCTCTTCTGGCTGCCCGGGGCGACCTGCCGCGCAAGGGGGCGCCGCACACGTTTGATCTCGATGGGCTGGCTTCTATCCTCGACCGGCTGGCCGTCGACAATAGCCGCGACGTCCTGGTTCCTGTATTTGATCGGACACAAGAACTTTCGCGGTCTGCCATGCGAGAAATCGGGGCGAGTACGCGCCTTGTGATCGTCGAGGGGAACTACCTCCTTCTGGACCGCCCCGGCTGGCGCAACCTGAAGCCGCGCTTTGCCCTGTCGATCATGCTGCAGGTCCCCGACGCCGTCATCCGCGCCCGGCTGACCGCACGCTGGTCGCACCTGCCAACGGACGAGGCGCGGGCGAAGATCGAGGCCAACGATCTTCCAAACGCGCAGCTGGTGACGACGGCAAGCCTTCCCGCCGACATTGTCATCCCGAACGGCTAGGCCGCCGCCTTGCGTCGACGCGCGATCTCATACAGGATTGCGCCGACCACAGCGGCCAAAATGATCACCAGCGCAAGGGCGTTCACGGCAGGCGTCAGGCCGGTACGGACCTTGGTCGCGATGAAGACGGTTAGCGGCGTCTCGAACCCGCGCACGAAGAGGGTCGTGTTGTAATTCTCGACTGATTGCAGCACGGCCAGTCCCGCCGAGGCCAGAAGAGCAGGCCTCAGGAACGGCAGCAGGACGCGTCGGAAGACCATCGGGCGCGAGGCGCCAAGGCCCAAGGCAGCCTCCTCCTGCGTGCGATCGAAGCGCTGCAGGCGTGCCATCACCATCAGCATCACATAGCAGATGATGAAGGTCGATTGCGCCAGCACGATCAACAGGATCCCGCCGCCCACGCCCAATTGCCGCCAGAGGATCAGGGTCGAGATGCCGATCACCACGCCGGGCGTCAGAAGGGGCGACACCATGATGGCATAGGCGAAGCTGCGCGCGCGGCTATGCAGGGACGTCAGCACCAGCGCCGCGGCGGTACCGACGGGAACCACGACCACCACGACGCAGACCGCGACCAGCAGCGACGTCCACAGCGACTGCCACATGGCCTCGTCCGACCACATGGCCCGGAACCAGTCCAGCGTCGTGCCCTGCCAGGGGATGACGGTTGGAAACCGGCTTTCGTTGAACGCGGCGACGGCCATGATGATCAGGGGCGCAAAGAGATAGACAGCGAACATCGCCAGGTAGAGCACGAACAGCGCCCGAAAGATGCGCTCGGCCGTCATTTCGCGACATCCGCCAGGTTGACCCGCGCCAGCCGCAACGTGACCAGAACGACTGACAGGCAGAGGACAAGCAGCACCAGCGCATAGGCCGCGCCCCGGTTCCAGTCGCCGCCCTCAAAGAACCAGTTATAGATGATCTCGGTGAACCAGCGGCTGCCCGGCGACCCCAGCAACGACGGCGCGACATATGACCCGGCCGCCAACATGAAGGTGAAGACGAAGCCGGTGGCAATGCCCGCCTTGGCATGGGGGATCACCACCCGAGCGTGGATGCGCCAGGTCGAGGCGCCCAGATCGCGCGCGGCCTCGATCTGCGCCTTCTCCAGGCTCTCGATGGCATTGTAGATCGGCAGCAGCATGAACAGGATATAGGCATAGACCATCGCTGCCAGCACGCCGCCGTCGCCCTGCCATCGGATCGGCGCCTCAATCAGCCCGGTGTTCATCAGCACGCTATTCAGCGGGCCGCGATAGGCCAGGATGATGAACCACGCCAGCGTGCGCAGAACCTCGTTGATGAAGAACGGGATGATGATCAACAGCAGCGCCGCCGACAACTGACCGACCGTGGCCCGTTGCGCCATCCAGAAGGCGATCGGATAGCAGACGAGGAACGTCACCAGAGCCACGAGCCCACTGGCCCAGATGGTCTTGAAGAAGATCGCGCGATGTGTCGGCTCGCCCGCGAGATAGAGGATATTGGCCAGCGAATAAGTGTCGTCAGGACCGCCCATCGCCGCGGGCGGCAGGTTCGGGCGCAGGGCATAGTCGATCATCATCAGGTTCGGGGCCAGCACCATTCCAGCCAGCCAGAACAGGACCAGCGCCACAAACACCGTCGACAGTCCCGCGCCGAAGCGGCTTCCCAGATCACTCATCGCCCAGGACCACGGCATGATCCGGCGCAAAGGCGAAGACGGCATCGCTGCCCGGCGCCGGCGCGTCCGCCAGCCTGGTCGACGGCACCGAGGCCGCCAGCGAGGCGCCGCCGGCAAAGCGGCCGTGCACCAGCGCGAAAGAGCCTTCGAAGTCCACCCGCTCGATCCGGGCGGTCAGGGTATTTTCGCCAGTGCCGGGGATCAGGGCTTCGGGGCGGACATAGATGGTGCCCGCCGCACCGGCTGCGGCCCGCCGGCCTGCGCGTCCGGTCAGCAGGCCAAGCTCCGTCTCGATATGCGCCAGACCGCCGTCGACAGCGGTGATCCGGCCCGCGAGCGCATTGGTTTCGCCGACGAAGCGTGCGACGAAGGGCGTCGCCGGGTTTTCATAAAGCTCTCGGGGGGTGGCGACCTGCTGCAACAGGCCCGCCGACATGACGGCCACGCGGTCAGACATGGCCAAGGCCTCGGACTGGTCGTGGGTGATATAGATGAAGGTCACGCCGGTGCGCTTCTGCAGGGCGCGCAGTTCGGCGCGCATGTGCTGGCGCAGCTTCAGGTCCAGCGCCGACAACGGCTCGTCCAGCAGCAGGACGCCCGGTTCCACCGCCAGCGCGCGGGCGATCGCCACTCGCTGGCGCTGTCCGCCGGACAGTTCCCCCGGCATGCGGTCGCCATACCCCTCCAGCGCGATCAGTCGCAGCAATTCGTCGGCCTTGGCGTGGCGGGCGGCGCGCCCAACCCCCCGCGCCTCGAGCCCGAAGGCGATGTTGTCGCGTACGGACATCAGCGGGAACAGGGCCAGCGACTGGAAGATCATGGCCGTCGGGCGCTGGTTCGGGCCCAGCCCCTTCATGTCGCGGTCGCCGATCAGGACGCGGCCCGCGGTCGGCTCGATGAAGCCCGCGATCATCCGCAGGATCGTCGTCTTGCCGCAGCCCGAGGGCCCCAGGATCGAGAAGAACTCTCCGGCCTGGACCTTCAGCGATACGTCGCTGACGGCGCGGGCGGCGCCGAAGGTCATGCCGATTCCGGCCAGTTCCACGGAATGGGACATCGTCTCTCCTTGGGGATGGGGCGGCGCGGGGCCGCCCCGGTATCGTCACGCCGACAGGAAGCGATCTTGGTATTCGTTCCGCTTGGTCACGTACCAGCTTTCCTGGATGGGCCACCACCACAGCTTGTCCAGCGCGTCCCCTGGATAGGCGGCGGCGAAGAAGGCCTTGGCCTCGTCCGAGATCAGCTGGTCCGATCCCACCGCGGTCGAATTGATCGAGGTCGCGTTGGTGTACATCGCACCCGCTTCCGGCGTCAGGAACCAGTTGATGAAGGCATAGGCATTGTCCAGGTTTTCCGCGCCGACGGGAATCGACAGCCCCTCCATCCAGGCCAGCGCGCCTTCCTTGGGCGCAATGAACCCGACGGGGAAGCCTTCGCGCGACAGCGCCGCGGCGGTCGAATCCCAGGTTTGGCCAATATTGGCGCCGTTGACGCGGAAGGCGGCTTGGGCCTCGTTCTCGTTGTTCCAGAACTGGATGATGTTGCCCTTGCGCGCGATCGCCTCGGCCAGGATCACGTCGAAGACCTCGGTCTGCGCCTCGGGCGTCTTGAAGGCGTCCAGCAGCGGACGGGGCAGCTTGCCCTCGGCTTCCAGCCAGAGGCCGAGGCCCACCAGCGCCGAATGCGCCCGGACCGTGGCCTGCGCGCCCTCGTTCCAGATGTCGCCATAAGACGCGCTGCCGTATTCCAGCGGCATCTGGTTGCGGTCGAAGGCCACGGCCTCGGTGCCCCAGTCGGTCGGTACCTGATAGCGCTTGCCGTCGACCACAGCGCCCAAATTTACGGAATTTTCCCACGCGCTAGGCAGGACGCGACTGACCTCGATCCGCGATTCGTCCAGCGGCTGGACCAGACCGAACTCGACATAGTTCGGGACGCGGTCGACGGTCGGCCAGATCAGGTCGAAGCCCGCCCCGTTGTTCGCACGCAGCTGGTTCAGCAGCTCATCATTGGTGCCATAGGGCGTGAAGTTCGGCGTGATGCCGGTGGCTTCCCGGAAGGCGCCCAGGATGTCGTCGTTCAGATAGCCGGCCCAGGCGAAGATGTTCACCGTGCCGGCGTCCTGCGCCACCGCGCGTCGTGCCAGGAAAGGCGAGGCCAGCGTTACGCCGGCGGTGGCGGCGGCGCCGCGCAGGACGCCGCGTCGGTCGATCCGTGTCATCTTGATGATCCTCCGTGTTGATCTTGTCAGCCACGACCCGTTAAGCGCCCGACATGTCGGATGCATGACATGCCGGGCGTCAGGTTCGGGCGCAGACTAGACCGGGATCGGCGGCATCGGAAGCATCTTCTTCCTGCTGCACTTTGGACCGGCCGAAGAAGTCGCTGCGGGTCAGCGCGCGGTTTCGCGAACCACCTCGCCCTGCGGGTCGAACTCCAGCGTCACCGCTTCGCCGTCCGGGTTCGTCGCATCCAGCAGAAGGCGCGGCCCGTCCTGCCGCAGCAGCCCGAACTGGCCATAGCCCGCCTCTGACAGGCGGCGGTTGACCGCCACGGTGTCGATCGACTGGGCCGCGTCCTGCATTGCGGCTCGCGGGCCATCATCGCGGTCGCCCTTGCCGGGGCGGCCATGGCCGTGCTCGCCGTGGCGCCCGGGCCCGCCGCGGCCGCCGCGCCGGTCGTCGTCGTCGCGGCCGAAGCGCAGGACGTTGCCTGCCTCGTCGAAGCTGGCGCGCAGGTCGACGCCGTCGGCGTCCTCGCCCTTGACGTCGAAGCGTCCGTCACGCGTGCGGATCTCCTCGATCATGCCGAACTCTGACAGGATCTGCGTGTCGCGGACCGGCTGGGGAAGCAAAGCCTCGACGATGGATTGCGGCAGGACGCCGTCATCGGCCTCGATCTTGTCCAGCCCACCAGAGGCGTCGAACCGGGCCTCAATCTCGGTGCCGTCTGCCAGCCGCCCTTCGTATTCGCGGCCGCCGTCGCGCTTGGTCTCGGTCTCGACTTGCTGAAGTCCCAGGTCCTGCAGCAGCGGCGGCAGGGTGGGCATAGTTTGGGCCGAAGCCGAGCCTGCGGCGAACAGCGCAATCAGCAGAGCCGAGGATGCGGATGTCTTCAGGGTCATGTCACTCTCCATTCCATGGTGCCGGCCTTCTCCGGCGACCATCCGGGTCTAGCCGCACGGGGCCGAACGAATCGCCAATGGGCCGTTTGGGTTTCGTTTGGCTTTCGTCGCGCATGATGCGGCGATGATCCGGCCGTTCCACCTAGCGATTCTGCTGATGCTTGCCATGCCGCCGGCGGCCTTGGCGCAGGCCGTTGACCCATGGCAGGGCACCTTCCGGCCGCTGCCCCTCCACCAGCTTGCCGAGCGGGTCAACGACCGCTACCAAGGGCGGCTTTTGGCCGCAGAGGCTCGCCCTGCCCGGCCGCAGGAGCGCAGCTTGGGCGCCGAGATGGTGTATCAGTTTCGCCTGCTGACGCCCGCGCGCCACGTGCTGGACATTCGCCTCGACGCGCGCGACGGAAGGTTCCTGGACGTCGCTGGCCGCGGCCAGACCGCCGCCCGGCGCACTCTCCGCGATTGACTGGAAGGACAACCGATGCGCGCGCTGATCGTCGAGGACGACCCGCAACTGGCCGCTCAGCTGGCCGAGGCTATGACGGGTGCGGGGTTCGTCACCGATCATGCGGCCGACGGCATCCAGGGAGAGTTCCTAGGCGCGACCGAGCCCTATGACGTGGCGATCCTTGACCTTGGTCTTCCGGGCCTGCCCGGTATCGAAGTCCTGACCCGCTGGCGCGACCAGGGCATCGGCATCCCGGTCCTGATCCTGACCGCGCGGGGCGACTGGACCGACAAGGTGGCGGGCTTCCGCGCGGGCGCCGACGACTATGCGGTCAAGCCCTTCCGCCTGGACGAGGTCGTGCTGCGCGCCCAGACCCTGATCCGCCGCGCGGCCGGCCACGCCCGGCCCATCATCAGCGCCGGCCGCCTGCGGCTGGACGGTCAGCTGGGCGTCATCACCCGCGATGGTGTCGCCCTGAAGCTGACGGCGTTCGAGACCCGCATCCTGACCTATCTCATCCACCATCAGAACCGCATCGTCAGTCGGACCGAACTGTCCGAGCATCTTTACGAGGCCGAGAGCGACCGCGACTTCAAGTCGATCGAGGTCGTCATTGGTCGCCTCCGCCGCAAGGTCGGCGACGGCGTCATCGAGACTCGCCGCGGCGAGGGCTACGTCCTGAGGGCGGCGTGACGCGATCCATCCGCGCCCGCCTGCTGCTGCTGGCCGCAGTCTGGCTGTCGGTGGCGCTGATGGCTGCATTCCTGCTGATTTCCCGCCTGCTAGAGGATTTCGTGACCGATCGCTTCGATGCAGAGACGCTTGCCATTGCCGACAGCCTGATCGGCCAGCTGGAGGTCGATGAGGACAGCGGCCAGATCGAACTGGACGACCGGCCGCTGGACGTGCGCTATGGCCTGCCGCTGTCGGGCTGGTATTGGCAGGTCCTGGCCGGGGACAGGGTGATCGCACGCGCGCCTTCGCTTCTGGACGGACGGCTGAGCGGACCAGCGGGCGAGCTGACCGGTGCCCCCGGTCGCGATGTCGACGGAGCGATCCTGCGCGTCTTGCGGCGGGAACTGACGCTGCCCGGCAGCCCCGGCACCGTCGCCGTCATCGTCACCGCTCCGATGGAAAAGATCGACGCAGCTCTCGCGCAGATCGTCCGTCCCCTGGGCGCCGCACTCGCGATCCTCGGCCTCGGGCTGGCGGCGGCCAGCGTGATCCAGGTGACCGCGGGGCTGCGAAGCCTGGATCGTCTGCGCGCCGATCTGGGCCAGGTCCGCAGCGGGCGCGCCGACCGGCTGGCGCTGCCCGACGTAACCGAACTGCGCCCACTTACGGTCGAGATCAACGCCGCACTGGACCAGAACGCGGACCTGCTGGCCCGGTCGAGGCAGCATTTGGGTAACCTGGCGCACTCGCTGAAGACACCTCTGTCGGCACTGGCGAACGAGTTGCCACCCGATCATGCCGGACAGGCGCTGATCATGCGGATGGACCGCCTTATCGGCTGGCATCTGCGCCGCGCCCGCCAGGCCGGACCGCGCAGCCTCGGGCAACGTACGCCCGTCGGACCGGTGATCGACGACATCCTGCTGGTCCTGCGCTGGCCGATGGCCGACAGGGGCATCGCCGTCGACATCAGCTGTCCCCCACATGCCGCCTTCGCCGGAGAGCGTCAGGACCTTGAGGAAATGATCGGCAACCTTGCCGAGAACGCCGTGAAATGGGGGCGCAGCATGATGCGCATCTCTGTGACGACAAGTGACGCGCTGCGGCTCAGGATCGAGGATGACGGTCCCGGACTGGCGAGCGACCAGGCCCGCCAGGCACTGGCCCGCGGAGCGCGGCTGGACGAGCTGGGGCCACCGGGGACAGGCCTTGGCCTCGCCATCGTCGCGGATCTGGCCGCGCTTCACGGTGGCAAGCTGCGGCTGGAACGGTCGGACCTGGGTGGTCTTGCCGCCGTTCTGGACCTGCCTGCCTGAAATAATCGCACTCGTCCTGCTGCGATATTTTACCATTTGATAAAAAATCTGACCTGTGCCAGCCTGATCCCACCAACAGGTGAGCCAGGAGACGAAAATGTCCCAAGCAAGACTGTCGCCCGGCGTCGTGCCGGGACGGCTGACGCCCGAACAGCTGGCGGCGAACTTCGTCGACGTCGCCCCACCGCTGGACCGGCACGAGGCGCATGTTGCTGCCGACCGCTGCTATTTCTGCCACGATGCCCCCTGCATCACGGCATGCCCGACCAGCATCGACATTCCGCTGTTCATCCGCCAGATCGCGACCGACACGCCGGATGCGGCGGCGATGACCATCTTCCATGCCAACATTCTTGGCGGGATGTGTGCCCGCGTCTGCCCGACCGAGCAGCTGTGCGAAGGCGCCTGCGTGCGCATGGAGGCCGAGGGCAAGCCGGTCGAGATCGGCGCCCTTCAGCGTTATGCGACTGACGGCCTGATGGCCAAGGGGACACATCCGTTCCACCGCCCCGCGTCGACGGGAAAGCGGATCGCTGTGGTCGGCGCGGGTCCCGCAGGCCTTGCGGCCGCCCACCGCCTGGCCGCCAAGGGCCATGATGTCGTCATCTTCGAGGCGCGCCCGAAGCCTGGCGGGCTGAACGAATACGGCATCGCCAGCTACAAGGCCGTCGACGGCTTCGCGCAGGAGGAGGTGGACTGGATCCTCGGCATCGGCGGGATCGAGCTTCGCCACGGTCAGGCGCTTGGCCGCGACATCACGCTGGAAGGGCTGCGCGCGGAATACGACGCGGTCTTCCTGGGAATGGGACTTGGCGGCGTCAACGCCCTCCGGGCCGAGGGCGAAGATCGCGACCATGTGCTGGATGCCGTCAGCTTCATCCGCGACCTGCGCCAGGCCGACGACCTGACTGCTCTGGCTGTCGGCCGTGACGTGGTGGTCATCGGCGGCGGCATGACGGCGATTGATGCGGGCGTCCAGGCCCGCCTTCTGGGCGCGGAAAACGTGACCATCGTCTATCGCCGCGGCCAGGATCGCATGGGCGCCAGCCGCCACGAGCAGGACCACGCCACCGCCAGCGGCGTCCGCATCATCTGCGATGCGGCCCCCGTCGCCCTGCACGGCAACGGCGCCGTGGCCGAGGTCGAATTTGCCTATACCGAGGACGGTCCCGACGGGCTGGCGCTGACAGACGGCCGCTTCCGCCTGCGCGCCGATCAGGTATTCCGTGCCATCGGCCAGCGTCTTGATGGCGCCCCCGAGGCGCTGGACCTGATCGCCGGCAAGATTGCCGTCAGCCCCGAGGGCAGGACCTCGATGGACGGCATCTGGGCCGGTGGCGACTGCGCCGCTGGCGGTAACGACCTGACCGTCACCGCCGTGGCCCAAGGCCGCGACGCGGCAGAAGACATCGACGCCCGGCTGACCGGACGTCCCGTCGAAATCCCCGGCTGAGGACGCGATCATGGCAGACCTGCGCAGCAATTTCATCGGGATCAAGTCCCCTAATCCGTTCTGGCTGGCCTCGGCCCCGCCCACGGACAAGGAATACAACGTTCGCCGCGCCTTCCAGGCTGGCTGGGGCGGCGTCGTCTGGAAGACCCTCGGCAGTGAAGGGCCGCCGGTCGTCAACGTGAACGGCCCGCGCTACGGCGTTGTCCACGGCGCGGACCGCCGTGTCCTCGGCATCAACAACATCGAGCTGATCACCGACCGCCCGCTGGAGGTGAACCTGCGCGAGATCAAGTCGGTCAAGCGCGACTATCCCGACCGGGCGCTGATCATCAGCCTGATGGTGCCCTGCGACGAGGACAGCTGGCGCGACATCCTGCAGCGCATCGAGGATACCGGCGCCGATGGGGTCGAGCTGAACTTCGGCTGCCCCCACGGCATGGCCGAGCGCGGCATGGGCAGCGCCGTAGGCCAGGTGCCGGAATACATCGAGATGGTCACGCGGTGGGTGAAGAAGCATTCGCGCATGCCCTGCATCGTGAAGCTGACGCCGAACATCACGGATGTGAGGAAACCCGCCGAGGCCGCCAAGCGCGGCGGCGCCGATGCGGTTAGCCTGATCAACACGATCAACTCGATCACCTCGGTCGATCTGGATCTCTTTGCGCCCCAGCCCACCATCGACGGCAAGGGCAGCCATGGCGGCTATTGCGGCCCGGCGGTCAAGCCCATCGCCCTGAACATGGTGGCTGAGATCGCGCGCTCTGCCGAGACGCGGGGCCTACCGATCAGCGGCATCGGCGGCGTCACCACCTGGCGCGACGCGGCCGAATTCATGGCGCTCGGGGCCGGCAATGTGCAGGTCTGCACCGCGGCCATGACCTATGGCTTCAAGGTCGTACAAGAGATGATCACGGGCCTGCATGACTACCTCGACAGCCACGACATGGCGCTGTCCGACCTGATTGGGCGGGCGGTGCCGAACGTCAGGGACTGGCAGGAGCTGAACCTGAACTATGTCACCAAGGCGGTGATCGACCAGGAGGCCTGTATCAGCTGCGGGCGCTGCTATGCCGCCTGCGAGGATACCAGCCACCAGGCCATCGCCATGAAGCCCGGCCGCGTCTTCGAGGTGATCGAGGAGGAATGCGTCGCCTGCAACCTCTGCGTCGACGTCTGCCCGGTCGAGGCGTGCATCACGATGCGGGAACTGGCGGTCGGCGAGATCGACAAGCGTACCGGCATCCCCCGCGGGACCTATGCGAACTGGACCAGCCACCCGAACAACCCCATGGCCCGTGCTGCGGAATAGATTACGTCCCGCGAGCGCCGGGGGGCTTCGCACCCCCCGGACCCCCGCGGGGTATCTGGGCAAAGAAGAAGCCGACCCGGCGCTAGAGGCCGTAGATACGGCCAAATTTTTCTTCCAGGTAGTCCAGAAGTGGCTCGGGCGTGACCGGCGCGCCGGAAGCTGCCTCGATCAGGTCCGAAGGGGGCATGAGGCCGCCGTGGCGCTGGAGGTTTTCGCGCAGCCATTCGGTGCCTGGGGTCGCGTCTCCACGCGCCAGAGCATCGTCCAAGTCCGGCACGGCGGCGCGCAGCGCCCGGTTCAGGCATCCGGCATAGACATTGCCCAAGGCATAGGTCGGAAAATACCCGAAGAGGCCCACCGCCCAGTGGACGTCCTGCAGGACGCCGTTCGCCGGCCGGTCCACCGCCACTCCGAAATCTTTCAGGAAGCGCGCGTTCCAGGCCTCGACCAGGTCGGACGTGTCCAGCCGCCCCGAGATCAGATCCCGCTCTAGGTCGAAGCGCAGCATGATATGCAGGTTGTACTGCACCTCGTCGGCCTCGGTCCGGATGAAGCCGGGGGTTACGCGGTTCACGGTCGCGAAGAATGCATCCGGGTCGGTGATATTCAGACCGTCGAACGCGTCGGACATGCGCGAAAACAGCCAGCCGGTGAAGGCGCGGCCTCGTCCCATCTGGTTTTCATAGATGCGGCTTTGGCTTTCGTGCACGCCCATCGACACGCCGCGCCCAAGCGGTGTGAAGGCATAGTCCGGATCGATGCCCTGTTCATAGCCGGAGTGCCCGACCTCGTGAATCGTCGAATAGATGCAGTTGAAAGGATCGGTCTCGACGACGCGCGTGGTGATGCGGCTGTCCTGCCAGCGGCCGCTGCTGAACGGATGGACGGCGATGTCCATCCGGCCCCGCGTCCAGTCATAGCCGAAGGCGGTCGCGCAGGCGCGTGCCAGTCGCAACTGGGTTTCCTGCGGGAAGTGACCGGACAGCGCCGCAGGCTGCCGCTCGCTTCCCAAGACCTCCTCGCGCAGCGCCACAAGCCGCGGGCGCATGGCGTCGAACAGGCTGGCGATGGCCGCACCGGTCATGCCGGGCTCATAGTCGTCCAGCAGCGCATCATAGAGGTTGCCGTCATCGGCGAGGGCCGCAGCCTCTTCCCGCTTGAGCATCAGGACCTGGTCGAGCGTTGGCAGGAAATCCTCTGGCGCGTCCTTGGCACGCGCTTCCGCCCAGATGCCCTGCGCCAGCGATGTCAGCCGCGCCAGCTCGGTCGCGAGGCGGGCAGGAATGCGGCTGCTGCGCGAATAGTCGCGGGCGATCAGCTGGACCGCCCGGCGGTCGGCGTCGGTCTGCGGGTCGGCCGCGTCCAGCCATTCGCCGATGCGGGGATCGGTGCGGCGGTCGTGCAGCACCTCCTCCATCGCGGCCATTTCCTCTGCACGCTGCTCGGTGGCGCCGCGCGGCATCACGGTTTCCTGGTCCCAGCCAAGGCGTTCGGCGACCGAGGACAGGGCCTCGGTCTGGCGCTGGAAGGCTAGCAGGTCGGTCAGGGCGGTCATCGTGTCACTCCTCGGATCGAGGTCTCATGAGGATAGCGGGCGTGATGGCGCGCGCGCAGGATCATCGCGAACAGCACGACCGCGCCGAACTGGTGCGTCAGCGCCAGGTGCAGGGGCGATGCGTGGATGACGTTCATGATGCCAAGACCGATCTGCACCGCCAGTGCCACGATCATCACCGTGAACGCCCCCCGCGTCACGGGATGCGGCGACCGACGCGCCCGCAGCCAGACGACGACCGCAAAGATCGCCAGCAGGTATCCGGTCATGCGGTGGACGAACTGCACCAGGGCCGGGTTTTCAAAGAAGTTGCGCCAGCCTAGGACCGGGTCCCAGATGGCCGAAGGGATCCATTCCCCGCCCATCGTGGGCCAGCCGGTATAGGTGCGGCCCGCATCGATACCGGCGACCAGCGCGCCCAGCAGAATCTGCAGGAACGCCAGGTGCATCAGGCCCGTGGACATCGAAAAGAGCTTGGCCTCGCCCGCACGGCGGGCGCGCAGCAGCTCGGCCTCCGAGCGAGAGAGGTGCAGCACGTACCAGGTGATCAGGCCGAAGATCACGAAGGCGATGCCTAGGTGCGTCGCCAGCCGATAGGACGCCACGCGGACCATGCCTTCGGTCAGGCCAGAGCTGACCATCCACCAGCCGATGGCCCCCTGCAGCCCGCCAAGCGCGCCGAGCGCCAGAAGCCGCGGCGTCCAGCCGGCAGGGATGCGGGAGGTCGCCCAGAAGAAGAGGAAACCAAGGGCCCAGACCAAGCCGACCAACCGGCCCAGCAGCCGGTGGCTCCATTCCCACCAGTAGATGTACTGGAAGTCGGTCAGGGACATGCCACGGTTGACCTCTTGGTATTGCGGGATCTGACGATAGGCGTCGAATTCGCGCTGCCAGTCGGCGGCGTTCATCGGAGGGATGGTCCCGGTGACCGGCGCCCATTCGGTGATGGACAGGCCCGATCCGGTCAGCCGTGTCGCGCCCCCTACCACGATCATCGCCAGCACCATGGCGAACAGCACCATCAGCCACAGCCGGATGGCGCGACGCGCGCCCTTCGGACGGGCGTCGATCATGCCGGTGGTCTGCACGGGACGGGCGGCGGTCGGGTCCGAGACTTCCTGGAACACGGGGCGCTTGGCCATCGCGGGACTCCTTTCGGGCGGTGGTTGAGGGTCAGCGGCGGGTCAGCTGCCGCAGGACGCCATGCAGGATGCGCACGTCGCCGCGGGTCAGCGCCAGCCGGGCCCACATGTTGCGCATGTTCAGCCGCATCGAGGCGGCCTTGGTTTCGGGAAAGAAGAACCCGGCCGCGGTCAGCCGTTCGTCGAAATGGTCGCCAAGCCGCTCGATTTCGAGCCGGTCTGCCGGTTCCTCGGCCTCGGCGCGGCGGGCGTGGGGGGCAGGTTCAGGGGGCAGGATCTCTCGCCCGTATTCGTATCCCATCAGCAGGACGGCCTGGGCGAGGTTCAGCGACGGGAAGCCGGGGTTCACGGGCACCGTCACGATGGCGTTCGCGCGGGCGATGTCGTCGTTCTCCAGCCCGGTGCGTTCGGGGCCAAAGATGATCGCGCTGCGGCCCGTGTGCTGGCGCGCCTGCGCCATGGCGGTGGCGGGCGTAAAGACGGGTTTGGTCAGTTCCCGGCCGCGGGCGGTGGTGGCATAGGCATAGTCCACGCCCTCCATCGCGGCGGCCAGCGTCGGATAGACGCGCGCCGCGTCCAGCACCTGCCCTGCCGCACCCGAGGCCATGGCGACCGCCTTGGGGTTCGGCCAGCTGTCGCGGGGTTCGACCAGGCGCATGTCGGTGAGGCCGAAGTTCAGCATGGCGCGGGCGGCGGCGCCGATGTTCTCGCCCATCTGAGGGCGGACCAGGATGATGACGGGTTGGCGATCTAATTGCATGGGTCTGGCATTAGTGCGTCTGGCGGCGGCGGGCAAGCTGCGCTATCTGCGGCATAAAGGAGAAGCCCATGACCGACGCGCCGCAACTCTACCTGATGACGCCTGCCGGTGCGCAGGCCTCGGCCCTTGGCCCGCTGCTGACCGAGGTGATGGACCGCGTCCCGACCGCCTGCCTGCGCATCCGCGGTGGCGCCGAGGAGGACGAGCTTGGCCGGCTGGCCGACCTGGCCCGAGAGATCGCGCATGCGCGCGACGTGGCGGTGGTGATCGACGATCACGTCAAGCTGGCGCAGCGGCACGGCCTCGACGGCGTCCACCTGACGGACGGCGCACGCAGCGTGCGCTATGCCCGCAAGGAGCTGGGCGATGATGCCATCGTCGGCGCGTTCTGCGGTGGGTCGCGTCATGACGGAATGACGGCGGCGGAACATGGCGCGGACTACGTGGCCTTTGGCCCCGCCAGTGAATCTGCCCTCTACAAAGGCGAACCGGTCGAACTAGAGCTGTTCCAGTGGTGGTCCGAAATGATCGAGGTGCCGGTCGTCGCCGAGGGCGCCATCACGCGTGACCTGATAGGCCAGCTGTCGCCCATCGCTGACTTCATCGCACTGGGGGCCGAGATTTGGTCCCAGGACGACCCCGCCGCGGCGCTTGTGCAGCTCTGGGGCTAGAGCAGCACCGGCGTCCTGTCTCCCACTGCGAACCGGCGCAGCACCGCCGGATAAAGCCGGTGCTCCTGCACCAGCACCCGCGCCGCCAGGCTTTCGGGCGTGTCGCCGGGCAGGACCGGCACCCGCGCCTGGCCCAGCAGCGGCCCCGAATCCAGTTCGGGCGTCACCTCGTGGACGGTGCACCCTGCCTCGGCGTCGCCCGCGGCGAGGGCGCGGGCATGGGTGTCGAGCCCTGCGTATTTCGGCAACAGCGACGGATGGATGTTCAGCATGCGCCCCGCGAAGCGCTTAACGAAATCCGGCGTCAGGATGCGCATGAAGCCCGCTAGACAGATGATGTCGGGGCGCGCGTCCAGCAGGGGCTTCAGCAGCGCGGATTCAAAACCCGCACGATCACGCGGGAAGTCACGGTGATCGACCGCCGCCACCGGCACGCCCAGGGCCGCCGCCCGCGCCAGCCCCGCCGCCTGCGGGTCGTTCGAGGCGACCAGCACCGGGCGCGCCGGATGATCGCCCGTCATGTCCTCGACCAGCCGCAGCATGTTCGAGCCGCCGCCGGAGATCAGGATCGCGACGCGTGTCACGCAAGCGCGCCCGCATAGCGGATGCCGGCACCTTCGGTGACATGACCGATGCGGTGCACCCTTTCCCCCTCTGCTGCCAGCAGGTCGGCCAGCACATCGGCACGATCGGCTGCCACGGCCAGGATCATCCCGATGCCGCTGTTGAAGGTCTTCAGCATCTCGGCTTGGTCGATGCCACCAGCCTCGGCCAGCCACCTGAAGACCGGAGGCAGGGGCCACGCGGTCAGGTCGATGTCCGCACCCAGGTCCTTCGGCAGGACGCGCGGCAGGTTCTCGGTCAGGCCGCCGCCGGTGATATGGGCCAGCGCATGGACACCGCCCGCCCTTATCGCCGCCAGCGCGGGCTTGACGTAGAGCCGAGTCGGCACCAGCAGCGCTTGCCCCAAGGTCGCGTCCGCGAAGGGGGCGGTCTCGTTCCACCCAAGCCCCGCCCGCTCGGCCACCTTGCGGACCAGCGAATAGCCGTTCGAATGCACCCCGTCCGAAGCCAGCCCGATCAGGACATCGCCAGCCCCAACACCCGCCGGCAGCGCCGTCCCGCGCTGCATCGCGCCCACGGCAAAGCCGGCCAAGTCGAAGTCGCCGTCGTGATACATGCCGGGCATCTCGGCGGTCTCGCCGCCGATCAACGCGCAACCGGCCGCCTTGCAGCCGCGCGCGATGCTCTCGACCACGCGCGCCCCTTCATCGACCGAGAGCTTGCCCGTGGCAAAATAGTCCAGGAAGAACAGCGGCTCTGCCCCCTGGCAAACCAGATCATTCACGCACATCGCGACAAGATCTTGGCCCAGGCCGTCTAAATGGCCCGTGTCGATGCCAATGCGCAGCTTCGTGCCGACCCCGTCCGTGGCGGCGACCAGCACCGGGTCGTCATAGCCCGCGGCCTTCAGGTCGAACAACGCTCCGAAGCCGCCGAGCGCGTCCATCACACCGGGGCGCGAGGTGGCCGCCGCGGCGGGCTTGATCCGTTCCACCAGCGCGTTTCCGGCGTCGATATCGACCCCCGCATCGCGATAGCTGATCCCGTTATTCGTCATGGCGGCCCCCGGCTGATGTCGGCACCCCGATAGCGGATGCCCGACCAAGGAGCAACGCCCAAGCTTGACCCGCCCGCACCGGCGCATTAGGCATGTCGCGCTGCGGGGGCCTGTAGCTCAATTGGTCAGAGCAGGGCGCTCATAACGCCTTGGTTGCGGGTTCAAGTCCTGCCGGGCCTACCATTTCCTCCCGCTGACACCGCTCTGCAATCCTGGCTTTGCAGGCAGGCATGCAAGATCACTCGGATACTTGCCGCCTCTTTCTCACAGGTCAGCATTTTGCGTTTCTGCGAAGGAGCAAATTTGGGTACAGATCTTTCTGGGCTCCAAACCCATTGATTTCAAGCCCTTTGCATGATTTAGGCCTCGCAAGGAGACTTGGATTAATGAGCAACCTGTTCTGGCTGACGGAAGCGCAGATGGCGCGCCTTCGCCCCTACTTTCCCCAAGAGCCATGGTCGCCCGCGCGTCGATGACCTGCGGCTGCTCAGCGGCATTATCTTAATCAACCGCCACGGCTTGCGATGGGGCGATGCGCCGAGGGAATATGGACCGCCGAAGACCCTCTACAATCGCTGGAAGCGCTGGAGTGATAACGGTATCTTCGCCTGGATCATGGTTGGCCTGGCCGCCGAGGGTGCTGATCCGAAGACGATCATGATTGGCCTGCTGCGGGTTTTGTGGACACGAGGATAAGATCGTGACCATGGAACTGGAGAGTGGATATGACGGGACGGAAGTCCAGCCGCGAGGCCAAGATCGAGGCGGCAAGGCTGGTGACCGAGCGGGGCGTTGCGGTTGCCCAGGCGTGCCGGGATCCGGACCCGGCAGAGAGCGTGCTGCGGCGGTGGATGCGTGAAGCGACGGCAGCGCCAGCCACGGCGTTTCCCTGGCAATGGCCAGCAGCGC
>JAYZBS010000065.1:0-17511 GCA_036338635.1 Pseudomonadota bacterium
AAGCCATTGCGGTTGATGAAGATAATGCCGCTCAGAACCCGCAGATCATCCACGCGTGGGCGGCCATGGCTCTTGGGAAAGAACGGACGAAGACGCGCCATCTGCGCCTCCGTCAGCCAGAACAGGTTGCTCATTGATCAGTTCTCCTTGCGGCGGCCTGAATCACGCAAAGGGCGTAAAATTAATGGGTCTGGAGCCTAAGCTAACTAGAGCGGGGTCGACTTCAAATGCCGAAGTGCAGGAAGTTCCTGGGTCGTGGAGGTTGAAAAGCCTCTGGCCCCGCTCCCTCTCATGAAGAAGTCGTAATGCAACCCGCGGTCACGCTTTGTACTGCGGCCGAGTTTGCGATTTCGTTAGCCGATTTCCACCTGACTTGCGCAACCCATGCTTCCCATACTGGGATTCCCGCCTGACGCGTTCATGCAGACCATCAGACCAGCGTTGACCGCATCTGCCGCATCGCCCAAGGTGCGCCGGCGTATAGCAATGAGGCGAACCTGAACGAGCAGCGATATCAAAACCCTGAGTGCGTTTGTTTGGTCGATCGCTGAAACCCTGCGCGGTGACTTCAAGCAGTCCGAATATGGCAAGGTGGTTCCGCCCTTCGTCGTCCTGCGCCGGCTCGACTGCATCCTCGAAGACACCAAACCCGCCTTGCTCGACATGGCAGCAACTCTGCCCGCAAACCTTGATGACGAAGCGCGGGACACCCTGCTTGCGAGCGTCGTTGGGCAGAACATGCGGCTCTACAACCTCTCGCGGTTCACCTTCGCCTCGCTCAAGGGGCAGGACCCAAAGGACATCCACAAGAACCTGATCGACTACATCACCAAGTTCTCGCTCAATGTCCGGGACATCTTCCTCGACAAGTTCCTGTTCACCGATCAGCTGAAGCGCCGGAACGATGTAGGTCTGCTGTTCCGCGTCTTCGACCAGTTCAGCCAGATCGACCTGCATCCGGACGCGATCTCGAACCTCGAGATGGGCTATCTCTTCGAGGAACTGATCCGGCGCTTCTCGGAAATCTCGAACAAGACTGCGGGCGAACATTATACCCCGCGCGAGGTGATCCGGTTGATCGTCTCCCTGCTGCTGATCAACGACCGCGATGCGCTGACGGGCTCAGGGGTGATCCGCCAGGTCTATGACCCCGCGGCGGGGACGGACGGCATGCTGTCCATCGCCGAGATGGAGATGAAGGCCCTGAACCCGCGCATCCGGGTTGAACTTTTCGGCGAGGAACTGAACCCCGAATCCTTCGCCATCTGCAAATCCGACATGCTGGTGACCGGCCACAACCCGGAGAACATCGCCTATGGCAACACGCTGACGCAGGACGCCCATCGCGGCAAGCGGTTCTACTACATGCTGTCGAACCCGCCCTATGGCGTCGACTGGAAGAAATACGCCGACCCCATCAGGGACGAGGCGGACACCCTGGGCAAGAATGGCCGTTTTGGCGCGGGCCTTCCCCGCATCTCGGACGAGCAGTTGCTGTTCCTGCAGCACATGATTTCCAAGATGCGCAATGACGAACAGGGCTCGCGCATCGGCATCGTCATGAACGGCTCGCCCCTCTTCACCGGCGGCGCAGGATCCGGCGAAAGCGAGATCCGCCGCTGGATGCTGGAAAACGACTGGGTCGAGGCGATCATCGCGCTGCCCAGGGACCTCTTCTACAACACTGGCATCCAGACCTATGTCTGGCTGCTGACGAACCGCAAGGACCCGGCACGGCGCGGCAAGGTCCAACTGATCGACTCCAGCGGAGAGCGGTTCTGGAAATCCATGCGAAAGTCGCTCGGCTCCAAGCGCCGTGAGATCACGCCAGAGGCCTATGACGAGATCGCCCGCCTCTATGCCCGGATGCTGAACGGTCAGGGCGAATGGGGCGACGTGTCGAAAGTCTTCGCCACGACCGATTTCGGCTATCGCGAGATCCGCGTCGAACGCCCGCTGAAACTGGCCTTCTCGGTGACGAAAGAGGCTCTGGAGGCGCTGCGCGACAGCAAACCCTTTGAGAAGCTGGACGAGGATGAACGCCTTGGGGTCATGAACGCTGTTCTGGTCCATCTGCCGCAGGGCGAACGGTGGCTTGACCGCGATGCGTTCGACAAGGCGCTGACCGCTGCCCTGCATCACGCGGGGGTCAAGGTGGGCGCGCCTCTGCGCAAAGCGATCCTGTCGGCCCTGTCGGAGCGCGACGAGGATGCAGTGATCTGCCGCGACGCCAAGGGCAACCCGGAACCTGATACCGATCTGCGCGATCATGAGCTGGTGCCGCTGGATCAGGATTGGCGCGACTATGTCCGGCGCGAGGTGCTGCCCTTCGTTCCCGATGCCTGGGTCGATGAGACCTATACCGACGCGACGGATGGCGGCGTCGGGCGGGTCGGGTACGAGATCAACTTCAACCGCTATTTCTACAGATACGTCCCGCCCCGCCCGCTTGCCGAGATCGACGCCGAGTTGAAGGCGCTGGAAGCCGAGATCGCGGGCTTGTTGCGAGAGGTGGTGGAGTGAGTCTTCCGATGGTCCCGATCGGAACGGGGTTCCGAGTGGTCAATGGCGCCACGCCGAAATCCGGTGAAGCAGGCCTTTGGGATGGCGATATTCCATGGATCACGCCTGCAGATCTTGGAAAGAGCGCGAATGCAGAAATACTATTTGGCGCCCGATCAATTACTCGGCAGGGTCTGAATAGTTGTGGAACCCAAATTGTTCCCACTGGCAGCGTCGTATTGTCTATCCGGGCCCCAGTAGGTCATACAGCGGTCGCCGCTCAACCGATGTGTTTCAATCAAGGTTGTCGTGGACTAGTGCCATCTCAGAAGGTGCTGACAAAATTCGGGTACTGGGCAATTCTGTCAGCGAAACCTCAACTGCAGTCGGAAGCGCAAGGCACAACGTTCCAAGAACTCGGTCGGGACAAACTCAGGGCGATCAAGATACCCGTCCCCGACCTCGCGACCCAACGCGGGATCGCCGACTTTCTGGAACGTGAGACCACAAGAATAGACCTGCTGATTGAGAAAAAGCAGCGCTTGGTGGCGTTGTTGGGGGAGCAGCGTGCCTCTGCCATCTCTTCCGCCGTTACGTTGGGTCTGGACGATGACGCCAAGTTGGTTACGACAAGTTCGCAGTATCTTCCCCAAGTTCCCGCTACCTGGCGCGTCTGGCGACTGAAACACCTTGCCGAAATACGCGGCGGTCTGACCCTTGGCAGAAAGATTTCAGACGACGTGAAAACCACACCAACGCCATACATGCGTGTCGCCAACGTGCAGGCAGGTTGGTTAGACCTGAGTAACATTGCCGAAATACCAGTCACCGAACTTGAGAGAAAGAGGTGCCTTTTGAAACATGGCGACGTTCTCATGAACGAGGGTGGCGACAATGACAAACTTGGGCGGGGCGCTGTCTGGAAGTCGGAGATCGACTCTTGTGTTCATCAGAACCATGTTTTCGCCGTTCGGCCCAACGACACCCGGTATTGTGACTGGATCTCGCTGGCGACAAACGCGCGCTATGCGCGAGACTTCTTCTATCTGCACTCAAACCAAAGCACAAATCTCGCATCCATCTCCAAAACGAACCTTTCGGGGTTCCCAGTCGCCGTTCCACCAATCGACGAAATGACAGCGACGCTTAATGATTTGTTGGGTCGGGTGGGGAAACTAGAAAGGATCAGCGAGAAAACGAATACCTCCATCGACCGCCTCAAGGAATACCGCTCTGCCCTGATCACTGCCGCTGTCACGGGTCAGATCGACGTGACGACCCACGCCAGATCCGGCGCTACTGACCGCCGCCTCGAAGCCATCCAAGAGGAGATGGGCGCGTGAGTGAAATTGTCGTAGAGTTTGAAGGCGAAAGCGTGGATGCGCTCCTTCGCGACATGAACCTTGCTGATATCCTCGAACCGAAGCCGGGCAAGCGAAAATCTCGACACATCGATTTTCTTGTGGGGAGGTTTAATGGACTTAAGATTGAAATATTTGCTAACGAACATCCACCGCCGCACTTTCGTGTTAAGACTAACGCAGGCGCTGGAAATTTTAGCATCGATACTTGCGAACCGCTCAATGGCTCTGACGCGATTATTCAGCGGCATCGTGAGATCAAAAGATGGCATGAGGATAACAGGCAATTGCTGATTGACCGTTGGAACGAAACGCGACCGAGCGATTGCACTGTCGGCAAGTTCCGAGGGCAGTAGATGACCGAGACCTTAACCACCGTCGACATCCACCGCGAAAAGGTCTTCGAGGCGCACATCGTCGCCTGCCTGACCACGGATTAGGGTTATATCGAACGCGACTGCGCGGCGCATTATGACGTCGCCACAGCGCTGGACACGGACCTTTTGTTCCGCTTCCTGCGCACGACCCAACCCGAAGCCTGGCAGAGCCTCGAGGACCATTACAGCACCCAGGCCGAGGCCGAAGTTCTGAAACGTCTCGACAAGGCGCTGAGGGACAACCCGACCCAAATCGTCCTGCGCGAGGGCCTCAAGCTGGTGCCGAACATCCGCTTTGCACTGTGCTATTTCAAACCCGCGTCGAACCTGAACCCGGACCTGACGCGGCTTTATCAGGCGAACATCCTGTCGGTGATGCGGCAGGTCACCTATTCCGCGAAGAACCGAAACGCCCTCGACATCGTGACCTTTGTCAACGGCATCCCGGTCGCCACGATGGAGGTGAAGAACCTGCTGACCGGGCAGAATATCCGCCATGCCGAGGCGCAGTATCGCAAGGACCGCTCGCCCGCCGGCGAGCCGCTCTTGACCTTCAAGCGCGGCGCCATCGTTCATTTCGCGCTCGACCAGGACAATGTGTCGATGACCACGCGCCTGATGAACGGCAAGACGCGCTTCCTGCCCTTCAATCGCGGGCGGGTGGGCGGCTCGGGCAACCCCGATGTGCAGGGCGAGAACCGTGTTGCCTATCTCTACAAAGATCTGCCCGAGGGGCGCGCGGTTTTCTCGCGCGAGGTGCTGATGGATCTGATCGGCCGGTTCATCCACCCCGAACGCAGCGACGGCAAGGAGGCACTGATCTTCCCCCGCTTCCAGCAATTCGACGCGGTGCGCGCCCTGCTAGCGGATGCGCGGGACAAGGGAGCGGGGCATAATTATCTGATCCAGCACAGTGCCGGGTCGGGAAAGTCGAACACCATCGCCTGGACGGCGCACCAGATCATCAACCTGCATGATGATGACGACCGCCCGTTGTTCGACACCGCGATCATCGTGACCGACCGTCTGGTGCTGGACCGGCAGCTGCAGAACACGATCGGCGGCTTTGCGCAGACCGACGGTGTGGTGAGAAAGATCGACGGCACATCCCGCGATCTCAAGGACGCGATCCAGAAGGGCGCGCGGATCATCATCACCACCATCCAGAAGTTCGGGACCGAGCATCTGGCGACGATCTCGGGGCAAGGCGGACGCAATTTCGCGGTGATCATCGACGAGGCGCATTCGTCGCAATCTGGCAAGTCGGCGCAGGCAATGACGGATGCGCTGACCCGCGACACGGCGGGTTCGGATGACGTCGAGGACATGGTCCTTGCCTCCCAGAAGGCGCGCGGGCCGCAGAAGAACATCTCGTTCTTCGCCTTCACGGCGACGCCGCGCAATGTGACGCTGGAGCGGTTCGGGCGGATCGGATCGGACGGCAAGCCGCATCCGTTTCACCTCTATTCGATGCGCCAGGCGATCGAGGAGGGGTTCATTCTGGACGTCCTCCAGAACTACATGACCTACAAGGCCTATTACCAACTGGAAAAGACCATCGAGGACGACCCGGCCTTCAAGGGACGCCGCGCGCAGTCACGGGTCGCGCGCTACGCTTCGCTGCATCCGACCGCCATCGATCAGAAGGTCGAGGTGATCGTCGAACACTTCCGCCGTCACGTCGCGAAGGAGTTGGACGGACAGGCCAAGGCGATGATCGTGACGCAGAGCCGCGAACATGCGCTGCGCTACTGGCAAAGGTTGGACGAGTACATCGCGGGCAAAGGATATGCCGATCTAAAGGCATTGGTCGCCTTTTCCGGCGATCTGAACATCGATGGCAACATCTGGACCGAGGCGACGGCCAACGGCTCTGCGGAAACCGAATTGCCGCGCCGGTTCGACACAGACGAATACCAAGTTCTGGTCGTGGCCGAGAAGTATCAGACCGGCTTCGACCAGCCGAAGCTGGTCGCGATGTATGTCGACAAGAAACTGGCGGGATTGCAGGCTGTCCAGACCCTCGCCCGCTTGAACCGGACGCGGGCAGGCAAGGAGCGGACCTTCGTGCTCGATTTCCAGAACACGATGGACGAGGTCAGGGACGCCTTTGCCCCTTATTTCGAGGCGACTGCACTCGAAGAGGGGACAGACCTGGACCAGATTTACGACCTGGAGCAACGGATCTCGGGATCGACCTATATCATCTCGGACGAGGTTGAGCGCTTTGCCGAACGGTTCTTCCGGGGCGATCTGTCGACGCAGGACCGTCTGGCCTTGGAGGGCACGGTTCGTCTTGCCGTCGAGCGGTTCGATCTGGACGAGGACGAAGCGCAGAAGGAGGAGTTCCGGCAGCTACTGAAGAGCTATCAGCGGTTCTACGCCGTCGTCGCGCAGGTCATCGCCCTGAAGGAACCTTGGCTGGAAAAGCTCTATGCCTATAGCTCTTGGCTGTCGCGCCTGCTGCCGTCGCGCGATGTTCCGGCCGACATCACGATTTCCGATGACATGCTGACCCTGTCCGCATTCAAGCTGCAAAAGGGTGAGGAAGGCAGCGCGTCGCTGTCTGCGGGGGGCACTCAGACCCTCGACCCGATTACGGAGTTCGGCGCGAATCCCTACACCGAGGAAGAGGAACGGTCCCTCTCCGAGATCATTGATTCGTTCAACGAACGGCACGGGACCAGGTTCTCGCCCGAGGACTTCCTCCGGTTCGAGGGTGTCACCCGTGACATCATGGACGAGGACATGACCGAGATGGTGCGCAACAACCCCGCGGACATGGTCTACAGCGCGTTCTCGCAGGCGTTCTTCCAAGGCATGGTGAAGATGTTCCAGCAGGACAACGAGATGCGCAACATCGTCATGACCGACAGGGATGCGCGGGAACAGGCCACACGGCACTTCTTCAAACGCGCACAGCGGCTGGCGATGGGTAGTGGGACGCGGCGCCCGGCCCGCGTTGATTTAGCGGGCGGTTGATCTCCGGGGAGACCGGCGACCTTGTACCGTTATCCTTTACAGCCTATTGAGATCATCGGGTCGCTGTCGGGGCCGGTAGCAATCAGGCGCTGGGATGATGTTGGGCTGGATGATGGGTGATGAAATTTCACAAATATAAAAATCAACAAAACCAAAGTATCAGGGAATAAATTGGCGGAGAGGGTGGGATTCGAACCCACGGAACCCTTGCAGGCTCAACGGTTTTCGAGACCGCCCCGTTCGACCACTCCGGCACCTCTCCGCGCTTTCTGGTGTGGTGGGGCGGAATTAGATTGAGCGGGGTTGAAGCGCAAGGGGAATTTGCCCAAAAAATGCCAAGTGTGAATTTTTTGTCGGGGGGGTATCGGCATGCTGGGTATGATCGTGCTGGTCGGTTCAGTGTCGTTGCCTTTTGTGGTGGTACAGTCCGCACGGCCAGAGTGGGTTGAAACCGCGCAAGCCGAAACCGAGAGTTTGGCAGACAGGGTCTGGAAGGCGCTCGACATGGCGGCAGTCATGCCGATCCTGCGCGACGAGGCTGTCGCCGAAGCGGTCGACATGGCAGCGCAGGGGCTGGTCACGGGCGGCGGCAGGTCGTGGCCGTCCACCGTCGCCAAGGTCCATGACACAGACCGGCTTGAGGCGCTGTTCCGGCAGGGAGTGGCACGTTCGGCGGCGTCGACAGATCCTTCTGCCTTGCGCGCAGGGCTGGCCTTCCACGAGAGCCACCTGGGGCAGCGGTTGCTGCGGCTTGAGCTGGCGGCGCGGCGGGCGATGCTGGATGGCGAGGTAGAGACCCAGGCGAGGGACGGGTTTGTTCGCGCGCTTGGCCGCGGTGACCGGCGGGCGCAGCAGATCCTGAGGTTGATCGACGAGGCGGATCTTGTGGCGCCGAACGTCGCAGGGGCCCTGAACGCGTCGCTGGCATTTTCCCGAGGATTCGAACAGGGCGGCGGCTTCGACATGCCGCTGTCGGACAGCCAGCTGCTGGCCGAGACCTGGGCTCAGCGCGACCAGATCGAGGCCGAGGCGACGGACTGGCTGCGCGCATACCTTCTTCTGTCCTACTCGTCGCTGCACGACGACGAGATGGAGGCCTATATCGCCTATGCGTCCTCCCGCGAGGGGAAGGTGGTTGCGCAGGTCCTGTTCGATGCCTTCGACCAGATGCTGCGGCAGACGTCGTTCGACCTTGGTATGGCAGCGGCCCTGCGCATGCAGGGGCGCGAGCTTTGATCGTCCTGACCGGTCCGCTGGCGACAGGGGCTGTCCTCGACGCGCTGTGTCTTGAAGGAACGGCAGTGACTCTGGATGCCTCGCTGTCCGGCGCCGGGGGCGGGATCGACCGCGACGAATGGCCGGTGCTGACCCCGGCAGGTGGCACGGTGTCCGCCGTTACAGTTGTGCCTAACGATGCCTTGTGGCGATATGCTGCGGTCATGGGCCTAAAGGTCCATGAACTCGGCGGCCGCCGGATCCTTGGAATTGCCGGCATCGGCCCCGCCGAGGAAGTGACATGGCGCCCTGACCCGGCACGGCAGGACCTTGCGGCCGAGATCGCGCGACAGATCGTCCAGGCTCCACCGGAACTGAGCGTCGATCATCTGGCTTGGCGCCTGCCGATGATCGGGATCTGGGCCTCCAGCCGCTTGCGCGCGGCGCGGACGGGACTTTCGGGAAAAGGCGTGGTGTCGCCGCCCGATGCCAATGCCGTCAGGGTGATCGAAAGACAGACCCGCTTCTCGGGTTACTTCGCCGTCGAGGAGCATCGGCTCAGCCATGCGCTGCATGAGGGCGGTCACAGCGACCCCGTGACCCGCGAGGCATTCCTGATGGGCGACGCCGCGGTCCTGCTGCCCTGGGACCCGCGGCGCGACCGCGTCCTGCTGGTCGAGCAGTTCCGCTTTGCCCCCGCTGTCCGTGGCGATCCCCAGCCTTGGCTGCTGGAGGCGGTGGCCGGCCGCGTCGATGCCGGCGAGACGGTCGAGGATGCGCTGCGCCGCGAGGCCCGCGAGGAAGCCGCGCTGGAGGTCGGTCGCCTGTTTTCCGCCGCCAGCGTCTATCCCAGCCCCGGTGCAGTCTGCGAGTTCATCTTTCACTATGTCGGGATCGCGGACCTGCCGGACGGCAGCGCGGGAGTCCACGGCGCCGACAGCGAGGCCGAGGATATCCGTGGCCACCTCATGCCGCGCAGGCAGTTGTCGGACATGGTCCGCGACGGGCAGATCACCAACGGACCCTTGGTCCTGCTGTCGCTTTGGCTTGACGCGCAGGCCGACCGGCTGAAGGCGGAACTGGCGGGGGGCTGATGCCGTTCGGTGCCGGGGTTGCCCCCCCGCCGGTGGGACGTGTAGGTATCCGGGACATTGAACCCCCCTGGGAAAGAAGGTCGCTCGCGATGCGAATTTGTTCTGATCTGGCCGATGCGATCGGCAACACGCCGCTGATCCGGCTCAACCGTGCGAGCGATGAGACCGGCTGCGAAATCCTCGGCAAGGCGGAGTTCATGAACCCCGGGCAGTCCGTCAAGGACCGCGCGGCGCTTTATATCATCAAGGATGCAGTGGCGCGGGGCGAACTGCGGCCCGGCGGCACGATCGTCGAGGGAACAGCCGGCAACACCGGCATCGGGCTGGCGCTGGTCGGCGCCTCAATGGGCTTTCGCTCGGTCATCGTGATCCCCGAGACGCAGAGCCAGGAAAAGAAGGATATGTTGCGGCTGGCCGGCGCTACCCTGGTCGAGGTTCCGGCGGCGCCCTACAAGAACCCCAACAACTATGTCCGCTATTCCGGCCGTCTGGCCGAGGCGCTGGCCAAGACCGAGCCTCAGGGCGCGATCTGGGCCAATCAGTTCGACAACACGGCGAACCGGATGGCGCATGTGGAAACGACCGGCCCTGAGATCTGGGAGCAGACCGGCGGCAAGGTCGACGGGTTCATCTGTGCGGTGGGGTCCGGCGGGACATTGGCTGGCGTAGCCGACGTCCTGCAGCCCAGGGGCGTCAAGATCGGTCTTGCCGATCCCGAAGGCGCCGCCCTGCATTCCTTCTATACAACCGGTGAGTTCGACAGCCCCGGCAGCTCGATCACCGAAGGAATCGGCCAAGGCCGCATCACCGCCAACCTGGAAGGCTTCACCCCCGACTTCAGCTGGCGCATTCCGGACGAGGAAGCCCTGCCGATCGTCTTCGACCTTCTCAAGCACGAAGGGCTGTGCCTCGGTGGCTCGTCCGGCATCAACGTGGCGGGCGCCATCCACATGGCGCGAGAGATGGGGCCGGGCCATACGATCGTGACGATCCTTTGCGATTACGGAAATCGTTATCAGACGAAACTGTTCAACCCCGACTTCCTGCGCGCCAAGGGCCTGCCCGTTCCCGAATGGCTGACGCGCCCCGCGCCGGAACTTCCCGAAGTCTTCCAAGGCTGAAAGAACCAATGCGACACCTTCTGGCCACGATCCTCGTGGCGCTGCTGATGATGATTGCCGGGCCGTCGCTGGCCCAGCAGGCCACACCGTTGAACTATGATGCCTGGGAACAGGTTGCCGAGGACACCGAGGAGCTTGCCTCGAACCCCCAGGCCACGAACGAGGAGCTTGCCGCCGCGCGGGAGCGCATCGTCGAGTGGCGGGGCCGGCTGGAGGAGGGGCAGTCCGTCAATGCCGAACGCATCACGACGCTGCGCAACCAGATCCAGTCTCTCGGCCCGGTGCCCGCAGAGGGAGAGACCGAGGACCCCGATGTGGCCGCCCGGCGCGCCGAGCTGAACCAGCAGCTGTCGACGGCCCAGGCCCCGCGTCTTGCCGCCGTCGAGGCGGAAAGCCGCGCCAGCTCGATCATTGCGCAGATCGACGAGATCATCCGCAGGCGCCAGGCGCTCGAATTGATGAAGGTGTCGCCGTCGCCGCTCTTGCCGGCCAGCCTGCGGGGCGCGGTGGGCGACGGCCTGACGCTGCTGGACGGCATCGTGTCCGAGGTGTCCGGCGCCAATGCCACGCCCGAGACTTGGGCCGACCTGCGGCCCCGTCTGCCGGTCGTGCTTCTCTATCTGGCCGGGGCGGTGCTGATCCTGACACTGGGACGGTCCTGGATCGGTAGCCTTCCGTCGCGGCTGTCGGTCAGGGCATCGCGCCATTCGCGCGCGGTCCTGGCCTTTGTCGTCTCGCTTGGGCAGATCGTGATCCCGATGATCGGGGTCTATCTGGCCATCAGCGCCATCAAGGCGACTGGCCTTCCGGGGCCGTGGACGACGCCGATTCTGAATGCGCTTCCGGGCGCGGCGGTGATCCTGTTCGGCGGCATCTGGATGGCGCGTGCGCTGTTTCCGCGACAGGCTATTGCCTATACCTCGCTGCAGATGAGCGAGGCGGCCCGCGCATCGGCCGGCCGGATGGTCAACACGCTGGCGCTGCTGATGGCGGTACATTACATCCTGTCGCGCGCGGTCCTGCCGCTTTCCGGCCTCTACGAGCGGGGCGAGGCGCAGGTCGGACGCGTTCCCGTCGAATTCAGCGAGGGTGCCGCCGGGGTCTGGCACCTTGTCATGGCCGTCTTGGCCGCGATGGCGATGGTTCGCCTTGGCAACGTGCTCCGCCGCCTGACGCGTAATTCGGCGGCTCAGGATCAGCACTATCGCGATTACATCGCGTCCTGGGCAGGCGTCCTGACGCGGATCGCCGGCCCGCTGGCCGTGCTGGTCATGGCGGTCGGATACGTCAACTTGGGCAACCTGCTGATCTGGCCGTGGATCCTGTCGCTGGCGCTGATCGGCCTGCTGATCCTGCTGCAGGATTTCATCGCCGATGTCTTCGAGATGTTCTATCGCGGAGCCGAGGGCGCGCGGGACGGGCTGGCCCCGTTGCTCATCGGGTTCGCGCTGGTCCTGCTGTCGGTGCCGCTGTTCCTGATGATCTGGGGCGCAACGCCCGAGGCGCTGGCCGAATACTGGGTGGCTTTCCGTAACGGCATCAGCCTGGGCGGCGTGACGCTGTCGCCCGGTGCAATCCTGACCTTCCTGGTCATCTTCGCCGTCGGGTATCTTGTGACCCGCGGCGTGCAGGGGGCATTTCGCAACTCGATCCTGCCCAAGACCAAGCTGGATGCCGGCGGGCAGAACGCCGTCATCTCGGGCCTGGGCTATGTGGGAATCGTGCTGGCGGCGATCCTGGCGATTACCTCGGCCGGGATTGACCTGTCAGCCTTTGCCATCGTCGCCGGTGCGCTATCGGTCGGCATCGGTTTCGGCCTGCAGAACATCGTCTCGAACTTCGTCAGCGGCATCATCCTGCTGATCGAGCGTCCGGTCAGCGTCGGCGACTGGGTCAGCGCCGGGGGACAGCAGGGCATCGTCAAGAAGATCTCGGTCCGCGCGACGATGGTCGAGACCTTCGACAAAACCGAGGTCATCGTCCCGAACAGCGATTTCATCAGCCAGCCGGTGACGAACTGGACGCGCCACAACAAGGTCGGCCGGATCATCATTCCCGTAGGCGTGGCCTACGGTACCGACACCCGCAAAGTCGAGCGAATCCTGCGCGAGATCGCAGAGGATCACCCGCTGGTGTCGATCGATCCGGCCCCGGCAATCCTGTTTCGCGGACTGGGGGCCGACTCACTCGATTTCGAGATCCGTGCGATCCTCGGCGATGTCGGGACCGGGCTTGGCGTCACCTCTGACCTGCTGCACGAGATCGTCCGCAGGTTCGAGGATGAGGGCATCGAGATCCCCTTTGCGCAGCGCGACATCTGGCTGCGCAATCCCGAAGCGCTGCCCGGCGCCGCGACCCTGGAAAAGTCGCGGGAACTGCCGAGCGGCGGGCCAAGCCGCCCGGACCCGTCACTGGTCCGGGGGGATGCGGATGCCGCCCATGGCCTTCCCGATGATGGCGGCGATGCGCGCTGAGCGGGGTCGGGGGCGCGTGCGCCCCTGACCCAGCCGGGAAAGTGACGTCACGCCACCAGGCGATCCTCATCGGCGTCGCCGCTGCCGTCATCAGGCAACCCCTCGCGAGAAAGCATCACCGCCACGGCCCTGAGCCATGGGATATGTGCGCAGATGATCATCAGCGCGACCATAATGGGCACGGCCAGGAACATGCCGGGCACCCCCCAGACCGCGCCCCAGAAGGCCAGCGACAGGATGATCCCGAAGCTGGACAGCCGCAGCGTCTGACCCAGCAGCATCGGGTCCAGCACGTTTCCGATCACGAATTGCGTGGCGGTGCAGAGCAGGGCGACGATCATCGTCGGCGTGGTGTCGCCGGTCAGAACGAAGGCCAGGATCGCCGCGATGACCGTCGCCACGATCGACCCGACCGAGGGGATGAAGTTCAGGATGAAGGTCAGGATGGCCACGGCTGTCGCCAGTTCCAGCCCCATGGTGCGGAAGATCAGCCAGACGATGCCGGCGGTGACCGCGCTGACGCCGGTCTTCACCACCAGATAACGGTTCACCCGGTGCATGATCGACGCGATGATCCTGCGGATCTGCAGCGCCTTTTCGCGATCCTCGGCCAGCCGCTCGATCTTGATCGGGAACCACACCTGCTCGGCGAACATGAAGCCCACGAACAGGATCACCAGCACGCTGCCCGACAGAATTCCAGAGGCCTGGCCCGCCAGTGACCTGATCCAGCCGGTGATGTTGAAGTTGCTCAGCGCGGTGATGATCCGCTCCTGCGCCTCGGGGCCAAGGCGCTCTGTCAGGGCGGGCAGGGCGGCCTGCGCCTGTTCGGCATAGGTGATCGCCAGGAAGACGATCTCGTTGACCTGCGCCAGGATCGTCGTCGAGATCCACAGAAGCCCCAGTGCGATGCCGATCAGCGCCAGCGTCGTCGCCAGCCATTTGGCGACTTTCAGCCGGGTCGAGATGGCGTGAATGGCGTCCGAAGTCAGCGAGAACAGGATGATCGCAATTGCCAGCGAGATCAGGATGAATCGCGCCTGCACCAGCATGAACAGCAGCAGCGAGAAGGCGATGAGCCCCAGAAAGCCGGTCTGAAGCCGCTCTCTCAGCACGGTCTCGTTCGAATGCTCCACGCCTGTCCTCGCGATAAAGAAAAACCCCGGTCCCGAATGTCGGGGCCGGGGCGGATGATCCTAGTCCTGATCTTCGTCGGGCAAGGCATCGGCGACGCCCTGTTCAGCGACGCGGGCCACCGAGACCACGACTTCGGCGGCGGCGGTGTTGAAGACCCTGACGCCGCCCGCGCTGCGGGAGCGGAAGCTGATCCCGTCCACCGGCACGCGGATCGACTGACCCGTCGAGGTCGCCAGCATGATCTGGTCGTCCGCGTCGACCGGGAAGCTGGCCACCAGTGGACCGCCGCGCATGGCGCGGTCCATCGCCATGACGCCCTGTCCGCCACGCCCCCGCACGGGATAGTCATGGCTGGAGCTGATCTTGCCCGCCCCGCGGCTGGTGATGGTCAGGATCAGGTCCTCGGCCGCCGACATCTGGGCATAGCGTTCCTGGGTGATGCTGCCCTCGGGCGCGGCATCCTCGTCCTCGTCGGCCTCGGCGCCGTCGTCCAGCGCCCCGGCGATCGCCCGGCGCATCTTGAGATACGCCGCGCGCTCGGACGGTTCGGCCTCGAAGTGGCGGATGATGGACATGCTGACGACGCGGTCGTCGCCGCCAAGCCGTATGCCGCGAACCCCGGTCGAGCTGCGGCTCTGGAAGACGCGGAGGTCTGTCGCCCGGAAGCGGATCGCGCGGCCACCGGCGGTGACCAGCATGATGTCATCCTCGTCCGTCGCAAGGCGTACGCCGATCAGGCTGACCCCGTCGGGGAGCTTCATGGCGATCTTGCCGTTGCGCATGATGTTGGTGAAATCCGACAGCGCGTTGCGGCGCACGTCGCCCTGATCGGTGGCGAAGACGACGTGATAGCGGTCCCATTCGGATTCCGGCGCGTCCATCGGCAGCAGCGCGGCGATGCTGACGCCGGGACCGATGGGCAGGATATTGACCATCGCCTTGCCACGAGAGGTGCGCCCCGCCAGCGGCAGCCGCCACGTCTTCATCCGATAGACCATGCCGTCGGTGGTGAAGAACAGAAGTTCGGTATGGGTGTTTGCCACGAACAGCGTCGTGACGACGTCGTCCTCCTTGGTGGCCATGCTGGACAGGCCCTTGCCGCCGCGGCGCTGCGCGCGGAACTCGGCCAGCGCGGTGCGCTTGATATAGCCGCCCGAGGTGATGGTGACGACCATATCCTCACGCTCGATCAGGTCCTCGTCCATCATGTCGCCGGACCATTCGGCGATTTCGGTCCGGCGCGGGACGGCGAACAGCTCCTTTACCTCGCGCAGTTCGTCCGAGATGATGCCCATGATCCGTTCGCGCGACGCCAGGATCGCCAGGTATTCGCGGATCGCCTCTGCCAGGGACTGCAGCTCGTCCGTAACCTCCTTGACGCCGATCTGTGTCAGGCGCTGCAGGCGCAGGTCCAGGATGGCGCGGGCCTGGGTTTCGGACAGGTTGTAGGTCCCGTCTTCATTCACCGGGTGCAGCGGGTCGTCGATCAGCCGCAGGTATTCGACGATGTCATGGGCGGGCCAGCGCCGTTCCATCAGCCGCTCGCGCGCCTCCGCCGCATCGGCCGAAGACCGGATGGTCGCCACGACCTCGTCCACGTTGCTGACAGCGACGGCCAGGCCGCAGAGGACGTGGCTGCGTTCCCGCGCCCTTCTGAGTTCATAGGCGGTGCGACGGGCGACGACCTCTTCGCGGAAGCTGATGAAGTGGGTCAGGAAGTCGCGCAGCGCCAATTGCTCGGGTTTGCCGCCGTTCAGCGCCAGCATGTTGCAGCCGAAGGTCGTCTGCAGCTGGGTGAACCGGAACAGCTGGTTCAGCACCACGTCGGGCGTCGCGTCACGCTTCAGCTCGACCACGACGCGGACGCCGTGACGATCGGATTCGTCCTGGACGGTGGCGATTCCTTCGACCTTCTTTTCCTTTGCCAGTTCGGCGATCCGCTCGATCAGGGTGGACTTGTTCACCTGATAGGGGATCTCGTCGACGACGATGGCGAAGCGGTCCTTCCTCGGCTCCTCGATATGCGTCTTGGCCCTGACCAAGACGCTGCCGCGTCCTTCAAGATAAGCCTTCCGCGCGCCCGAGCGGCCGAGGATCATCGCGCCGGTCGGGAAGTCCGGGCCCGGAATGATCTCCAGCAGGCGCTCGGTCGGCAGGTCAGGGTTCTCGATCAGCTCCAGCGTGGCGTCGACCACTTCGCCCAGGTTGTGGGGCGGGATGTTGGTGGCCATGCCGACGGCGATGCCGCCCGCGCCGTTGACCAGCATGTTCGGGAAGCGCGCCGGAAGAACGGTCGGTTCGCGATCCTTGCCGTCGTAGTTGTCTTGGAAATCGACCGTTTCCTTGTCGATGTCCATCAGCAGGAAGTTCGCGGGCTTGTCCATGCGCACTTCGGTATAGCGCATCGCCGCGGCCGGATCGCCGTCCATGCTGCCAAAGTTGCCTTGGCCGTCCAGCAGCGGCAGCGACATCGAAAAGTCCTGCGCCATGCGGACCAGCGCATCATAGATGGCGGCATCGCCATGCGGGTGATATTTCCCCATCACGTCGCCGACAGGACGCGCGGATTTGCGATAGGGCTTGTCGGCGGTGTTCCCAGTCTCGTTCATGGCATAAAGAATGCGGCGGTGCACCGGCTTCAGGCCGTCGCGCAGGTCGGGGATCGCGCGGCTGACGATCACCGACATCGCATAGTCCAGATAGGACGTCCGCATCTCGGTGCTGATGTCGATCAGGGGGCCGTCATGGTGCATCACCACGCGTGCCCCCGCGCCGCCATCCTCGCCATTTTCGGGGGTTTCGGGCAGGTCGTCTTCTGGGGTGTCAGCCACGGGTATTCCTCAACATCTTGTTGCAGCCCGGTATAGCCGACACTTGCCGAGGGGGCAATCTGCACCCATGCCCCAGTGGCCGAAACGCCGGGGTCAGGCGTGTTCGCGACCCCGTGCCGCCGCGGTTGCCCAGATGACGGTCAGACCGGCCGAGAAGACGGCGTTCCAAGAGGCCATCGACAGGCCCAGGAAGCTCCAGGCAACCTCGTCGCAGCGGACGACGGGCGCGGCTTGCAGGCGCGTCATCAGATCCTGGGTGGAGAGGCCGGCCAGATCCCCGACGCCACCCGAACAGTGTGAGGGCCCGGCCCACCAGGCCAGCTCGACCCCGGTGTGATAGACCGCCAGGCCAGTTGCGGCCCCGGCGGCGACGAGGCCAAGGATCGCCAGCCCGCGAACCCGCCCGGTCAGCCAGAC
>JAYZBS010000066.1:0-8161 GCA_036338635.1 Pseudomonadota bacterium
GCAGAAGCCCCGCTCGGCCGCGTCCGAGGACGCAAACCAGCGCACCGGCCCCTCGACCGTCAGGTCCCTGACGCCGACGGCGGCCCAGACATGGCCCGACCAGCGCCGGCACTGCCCGCAATGGCAGGCGCGCAGCACGTCGTCGGACGATCGCGCCCGGAACCGGACCGCACCGCAAAGGCAATGTCCCGTCAGATCATGTTCCACCGAAAACCTCCTGCAGGATGGCGGAAAGCGCCATGGCATCATCGTCGTCGAATGCATCCGGCCGGTCGCTGTCGATGTCCAGCACGCCGATCAGTCGGCCGCCCGCGCCGAAGACCGGCAGGACAATTTCGGACCGCGTGCTGCTGGAACAGGCGATGTGGCCGGGGAAGGCCTCGACATCCGGGACGATCTGCACCTGTCCCGTTCGCGCCGCCGCCCCGCAGACCCCGCGGGCGAACGGGATCACCAGGCAGCCATGCCCGCCCTGATAAGGCCCGATCTTCAGAAGTTCGGGGCCGACCACGCGATAGAAGCCGGTCCAGTCGGACCGGTCGTCGGAGTGGTGCAGTTCGCAGGCCACGGTGGCCATCAGCGCGACCTCGTCGGTCTCGCCCTCGCACAAGGCCCTGATACGGGCTGCCAGATCGTCATAATCGCTCATGCCCTTCTGATACGCCCACCCGCGGGGACAGGAAAGCCCGCCGCACCGCCCGCGCCCCGAATATCCGCGCCCGACCCCCATTGCCCCGGCCGGGCGTTGCGCCCAATCTGCGCGCCATGACGCTGCGAAGCCGCATCCTTCTGGTGATCCTCGCCACGCAGCTGGCGCTGGCCTTCGTGCTGGCCCTTGGCAGCCTGGACAGGCTGCGCCGCGACATCGCGACCGAAACGCGGATGGGCGCAGAGACGGCGCGGAACCTGGTGCTCGCCACCATCGGCACGATGCAGGGCTCGGTGCCGCCCGACCGTGTCATGGCCCTGCTGCCCGAACGCCTGACCGAGCCGCGCCACGCCCGCATCGGCATCATGGACGCGCTGGACGGCACGCTGCGACAGCCGCCCGGACCCGCCGATCCCGACCTGCGGGCGCCGCGCTGGTTCGCGGGCCTCGTTGCCCCCGACCCGCAGGAAACCCGCCTGCCGGTCGTCGTCGGGGGTCGGCCGCGGGGCTATGTCCTGATCACAGGCGACCCGGCCGAGGAGATCGCCCGTGCCTGGCGCGACATGCGCGACCTGATGGCGCTGACGCTGGCCCTGGCGCTGCTGCAGGCGCTGCTGATCGCGCAGGCCCTGTCGCGGGGCCTGCGGCCGCTGGACCTGATCTCGGCACGGCTGTCCGAACTGACCCGAGGGGAACTGGAATCCCGCATCGGCCCCCTGCCCCAGCCCGAGCTTGCGCCGCTGGCCCGCCATGCCGACGATCTGGCTCAGGCGCTCGAGCAAGCCCGCGCCGACCGCCACCGCCTGCAGCACCAGATCGTCGCCCGCGCCGATGCCGAGAGAAAGGCCATCGCCCGCGACCTTCATGATGAGATGGGGCCTTGCCTCTTCGGCTTGCGGGTCGAGGCCGATGCGCTGCGCGAGGCCGCCCCGGACCGGGCAACCCGCCAGATCGCCGATCAGATCGGCACCATCGCCGACCAGATTGCCAGCGTGAACCGGGCGCTGCTGAACGACCTGCGGCCGATGGCCGTGGGGGAACTGCCGCTTGCGACGGTGCTGGCCGATTATGTCGACGACCTGAACCGCCGCTTCCCCGACACCCGCTTCACGCTGGACATCGCCGCAGGCATGCCCGAGCCCGACGAGGCGACCGCGTTGACGCTGTTCCGCATCCTGCAGGAGGGGTCGACCAACGCCCTGCGTCACGCGCGGGCGAGGCGCGTGGTCATCCGCCTCTGGACCGATCCGGCGCATTGGCGCATGATCCTGGCCGATGACGGTACCGGCATCCCCGCTGGCCGGCGCGAGGGCACCGGCCTGACCGGGATGCGCGAACGCATCACGCTGCTGGGGGGCGATCTGCGGCTGGACACCGGACCCGAGGGCACGCAGATTTCGACCTGGCTGCCCCGGCAGGACAGCAGCAGGCCCGGCAGGACAGGAACAGGACAGTGACGAAACGCGCCTTGGTCATCGACGACCACCCGATCACCCATCTGGGCGCCAGCCGCCTGCTTCGCGACCTGGGTTATGACCCGGTCGGCCAGGCCATGTCGGGTGAGGATGCGCTGCAGCAGCTGGCCGCTGACACCGCGCCCGACCTGATCGTTCTGGACATCAGCCTGCCCGGCGCCGGGGGGCTGGACCTGGTCGCGCCGCTGCGCGAAGCGGCACCGCAGACGCGGATCCTGGTCTTCTCGATGAACGACCAGACCGGGTTCGCGGCGCGCGCGCTGCAGGCCGGGGCGCAGGGGTTCCTGTCGAAGAACGCGCCCCCCGCAGATTTCCGGGACGCCGTGCGGACCATCGAATCGGGCGAGTTCTACCTGGCCCCCAAGCAGGCCATGGCGCTGGCCACGCTGCGGGCCGGCGCCAGCGGCGACCCCTTGGGCGCGCTGTCGGATCGCGAACGGCAGGTGCTGACGCTGATCGGTCAGGGCCACGGGCTGCAGGCCATCGCCGACAGGCTGGGGGTCAGCTACAAGACAGCGGCCAACACATCGTCCGTGCTCAAGAAGAAGCTGGGTGTGGACGGGATCAACGGGCTGATGAAGTTCGCTCTGGACAGCGGCGTGTGAGGAGGCGGGATGCTGGGATGGTTCACCACCGATGCGGAAGCGCCGCCCGGCGCGGCGGATCGCCTGCTGGCGGATCTGGCGCGGGATTTGCAGGCGCGGGGACTGGCCGTCGCGGGTGCCGTGCAGGTGAATCACGACCTGGGACCGGATGTCGCCTGCGACATGGACATGATCGTGCTGGGCGATCCCGGTGCGCCGATCCGCATCTCCCAGTCGTTGGGGCCCGGGGCCGAGGGGTGCCGCCTGGACACCGCCGCACTTGAGGACGCGGTGGCCCGCACAGCGCCGCATCTGGCGGGCGCGAGCATCGTCGTCATCCCCAAGTTCGGCCGGCAAGAGGCGATGGGCCGCGGCTTTCGCGACCTGATCGGGCAGGCGGTGGCGGCGGGCCAGCCGGTCGTCACCTATGTTCCCCGCCAGCAGCAGGCGGCCTTCCTGCAGTTCGCCGACGGCCTTGATGAACGGCTGGACCCGCATGACCTGGCCCGCTGGTGCCTGGACCGATTCGCCGAGGCGTCTTGAGCGGGGGCGAGGTGATCGACGCGCGGGGCCTTCTCTGCCCGCTGCCGGTGTTGCGCCTCCGCAAGGTCCTGCTGGCGCTGCCAGAGGGGACCGTGGTGCGGATGCTGGCGACCGACCGAATGGCGGCGGTCGATGTGCCGCATTTCTGCAGGCAGGCAGGGCATGCCATGATGGGCATGCGCGATCTGGACGATGGTGCGCTGGAATTCACGGTAAGGCGCGGGCCGTCCGTCCCCTCGGCCGCGGGCGGCCTTGCCCCGAAGGATGTTTGAGCACAGAAGATGACCATGCCGTTCCTGTCTGCCCGCAAGCGCCTGTCGGAGCTGTCCGAGCGCGAGATCGTGGCGCTGGCCATCGCCTCCGAGGAGGACGACGCCCGCATCTATCGCAACTGGGCCGAGTTCCTGCGCAAGGACTATCCGGCCACCGCGGCCATCTTCGACGGGATGAGCGTCGAGGAGGACAGCCACCGGCGCCTGCTGCTGGACACCTATCACCTGCGTTGGGGCGACGCGATCCCGGTCATCCGGCGAGAACACGTCGCGGGCTACGTCACCCGCCGCCCCGCCTGGATGATGGGCAACCTGTCGCTGGAAACGATTCGCGCCGAGGCGGCCGGAATGGAGCGTGACGCGGCCGAATTCTATGCTCATGCCGCGCAGGTCAGCCGGGACGCCCGCACCCGCAAGCTGCTGGGCGATCTGGCCGCCGCCGAGCGCGGTCACGAGAACCGCGCCGCCGAGCTGACGGCCGAGCATCTGGATGCCGACAGCCGCGCCGACGAAGACAGCGTCGCCCATCGAGATTTCGTGCTGACCTGGGTCCAGCCGGGTCTGGCGGGGCTGATGGACGGAAGCGTCTCGACCCTGGCGCCGATCTTCGCCACCGCCTTCGCCACGCAGGACCCCTGGACGACCTTCCTGGTCGGATTGGCCGCCAGCATTGGCGCGGGCATCAGCATGGGCTTTACCGAGGCCGCATCGGACGATGGCATCGTGTCAGGGCGCGGCTCTCCCATCAAGCGCGGCCTCTCCTCGGGGGTGATGACGGCCGTGGGCGGGCTGGGCCACGCGCTGCCCTATCTGATCCCGGACTTCTGGACGGCGACGACGCTGGCGATCATGGTCGTCTTCGTCGAGCTGTGGGCCATCGCCTGGATCCAGAACCGCTGGATGCAGACGCCCTTCTGGCGGGCCACCTTGCAAGTGGTCGTGGGCGGTGCTTTGGTGCTGGCCGTTGGGGTGCTGATCGGGTCGGGATGACGCGCCCGGAAGGGGGCGACGTGCACGAACGGTTCCGGCATGGCTGAGGTCTTTCTGAAGACCCTGCCCTTCTTCGCGCTGATCGGGCTTGGCTGGGTGGCCGCCGCCACGCGGTTCTTCCCGCAGGCGGGTGCTGCCTGGCTGACGCGGTTCGTGTTCTATTTCGCGCTCTCGGCGATGCTGTTCCGCTTTGCGTCGGGGCTGGACCTCGGCGCGCTTTTCGACCTGCGCTTCGTGACGGCCTATCTGGCAGGGTCTTCGCTGGTCTGGGCCGTCGGCATGTCCGTCGCCCGCGCCCGAGGCCTGCCCACCGCCGAGGCCGCGATGGAGGCGCAGTGCTGCATGACCGGCAACACCGGCTTTCTGGGTGTGCCGATGCTGGTCGTGCTGCTGGGCGAACGGGCGGTTGGGCCGATCCTGATGGTGCTGACCATCGACATGCTGGTTTTCTCGACCCTGATCACGCTGATCGTGCATGCCTCTCGCAACGGCGGCCTCAGGCTGGCCGCCGTGATGCCGGTCCTGCGCGGGATCGCGGCGAACCCGATGATCCTGTCGATGGTGGCGGGCCTTGGCTGGTCGTGGTTCCACTTGCCGATGCCGGAGCCCGCGGCCGAGTTCCTGCTGCTGCTGGGCGCCGCGGCGACGCCCGGCGCGCTCTTCGCCATCGGCGCCAGCCTGGCCGGACGGCGCCTGAAGCGGATGGCGGCCTCGGGCTGGCTGAGCCTTGCCAAGCTGGTGCTGCACCCTGCCGCCGTCGGCGTCGCAGCCTGGGCCTTCGCGGTCCAGCCCTTCGCCGCCGGCGTCATGGTCGCCGCCGCGGCGCTGCCGGTGGCCGGCAACGTCTATATCCTGGCCGAGCATTTCGACGTGGCGCAGCAGCGCGTATCGACGACGATCCTGATCTCGACCGCCGTCAGCATCCTGACAATCCCGCTGGTGATGGTCCTGATCGCCTGACGCCGCAGGATCGGCGGAAAACGCCCTTTCGCGAGGAGCCGACAGACCTTCTCGCGCTCATCCCGTGCAACCCTGCCGCTCAGCGTTTCAGCGCGCGCCCCAGTTCACGGTCCAGCGCCTGCAGGAACCTTGCCCGGTCGGCCTTGCCGAAGGCCGCACCGCCTCCCTGCCGGAATGGGTCGGCGCTGCGCAGGTCCGCCATCAGGTCGCGCGTCGCCAGTCGGGGCCCGATGTTCGCGGCGTCCAGAACCTCGCCCGCATGGGTCAGCACCGCCGCACCGGCCTTGATGCAGCGATCCGCCAGTGGCAGGTCGCCCGTCACCACGACATCACCCGGCCCGCAGTTGTCGGCGATCCACTTGTCGGCCTCGTCAGGCCCCTCGGCCACGATCTGCAGCCGGACCAGCGGATGCGTGGGCATTCGCAGCCCGCCATTGCAGACCAGCACCATCGGTACCCCCATGCGGACGGCCACCCGCTCGGCCTCGGCCTTGACGGGGCAGGCATCCGCATCGATGAACAACGTGGTCATCAGTCGCGCAGAAGCTCATTGATCGAGGTCTTGGCCCGGGTCTTCGCGTCCACCCGCTTGACGATCACCGCGCAATAAAGGTTCACGCCGTTCTTCGACGGCATCGAACCCGCCACGACGACCGATCCTGCCGGAACCTCGCCATATATGACCTCACCCGTCTCGCGGTCGACGATCTTGGTGGACTGGCCGATATAGACGCCCATCCCCAGCACGGAACCTTCGCGCACGATGCAGCCCTCGACCACCTCGGAACGCGCGCCGATGAAGCAGTCGTCCTCGATGATGGTCGGTCCCGCCTGCAGCGGCTCCAGCACGCCGCCGATGCCGACGCCGCCCGACAGGTGCACGTTCCGCCCGATCTGCGCGCAGCTGCCCACTGTGGCCCAGGTGTCGACCATCGCGCCCTCGCCCACATGGGCGCCCAGGTTCACGAAGGACGGCATCAGGACCGCGCCCTTGCCGATGAAGGCCGACCGGCGCACGATCGCACCCGGCACGGCGCGGAAGCCCGCCTGGCGCCATTGATTGTCGCCCCAGCCGTGGAACTTGGAAGGCACCTTGTCCCACCAGTTCGACCCCTGAGGACCGCCCGACATCTCCTCCATGTCGTTCAGCCGGAAGGATAGCAGCACCGCCTTTTTCGCCCACTGGTTCACGTGCCAGTCTGCCCCGCGCTTCTCCGCCACCCGCAGCGATCCGTCGTCCAACTGGCGCAGGGTTTCCTCGACCGCCTCGCGCGCCTCGCCGCCGGTGGCGCTGGTGATCTCGGCGCGATTCTCCCACGCGGCTTCGATGGCGGATTCCAGGGCTTGGGTCATGGCGGTCTCTCCTCGGAGCAGGCGGGTGGGTGGAAAATCTCTGCACCGGGCTATATGCGTCGAGGCAGGCCCGCGCAATCCGCGCAAGGGCGCAGACGAGGCTTCGATGACCGACACGCCGCACCAGGACCGCATCCACCCCCTGCCCTACAGCGACCAGGACGCGGACCGCGCCGAGCGCATTCCCGACACGGCCCAGACCCGCGCGCCCAGCTATCGCCTGGCCTTCACCGACCGCGATTTCCTGCTGCGCGACGAACTGCGCCCCGTCCGCCTGCAGCTGGAGCTGCTGAAGCCGCAGATGGTCATGGACGAACGCGGCATCGAATCGACGGTCGTGATGTTCGGCGGGGCCCGCATCCCAGCACCGGACGCCGTGGGACAGGCCCGGACCAAGGGCTTGGCCGCACTGTCGAAGTATTACGAGGAGGCCCGTGTGTTCGCGCAGCGCATGACCGAGCGCAGCCTGGCCGCCGGCGGCGGTGAATTCGTGATCTGCACGGGCGGCGGCCCCGGCGTCATGGAGGCAGGAAACATGGGCGCTGCCGAGGCCGGCGGCCAGTCCATCGGACTGGGCATCGTCCTGCCGCACGAACAGGCGCCGAACATCCATGTCACGCCGGACCTGTGCTTCAACTTCCACTACTTCGCGATCCGGAAGATGCACTTCCTGATGCGCGCCCGTGCCATCACGGTCTTTCCCGGCGGCTTCGGCACCCTGGACGAGCTGTTCGAGGCCCTGACGCTGATCCAGACCGGCCGCATGGCGCAGGTACCGGTCCTGCTGTTCGGGGCCGAATTCTGGGACGGCATCATCAACTGGCAGGCACTGGCAGATGCCGGCACGATCAGCGCCAGCGACCTGCAACTGATCCGCTATGTCGAAACCGCTGACGAGGCAGTCGAGATCATCGACAGCTGGCCCCGCCCCGACTGCTAGGCTGGACGAACCGTCGGGCTGCGCCGCATCAGCATCAGCGCGGTGCCAGCGCCGACCAGCGCAGCCGCCAGCGCGAAGTTCTGCGGCAGCGGCTCGGCAAACAGCCACAGCGCGCCGCCCGCGCCGGTGACTGCCGCGACCGGTCCCAGCAGCGACAGCGTCACCGGCCCGCCAAGCCGCTGCAGCTGGAAGAAGGCGACGTATTGGATCACGAAGACCGCCACATCGATGCCCACCAGCCCGCGCAACCCCGAATCGCGCCACAGTCCCATGGCGCTGCCGTCCAGCACCATCGCCAGCGGCACGCAGGCCAACCCGCCCATCAGCAGCGTCAGCGCCGACAGCGCCACGGGCCGTGCCCCTGTGGGCCAGTACCGTGAGCGATAGATGTTGCC
>JAYZBS010000067.1:0-5372 GCA_036338635.1 Pseudomonadota bacterium
TGTGGGATCCGATCAGGGATAGATCGTCACGATCGCGCCGTCGCGGACCATGGCGTAGATCTCCTCGATCTCCTTGTCCTTCACCGCGATGCAGCCCGCCGTCCAGTCCGGCACCGGGGCCTTCTTGAACCGTTCGGGATAGCCGTGGATGAAGATGTCGCCGCCCGCGCTTTTCCCCTGCGAGGCCGCAAAGGCCACGTCATTGGTGTTGGGATAGCTGATCCCGACCGACAGGTGGAATTCGCTGTTCGGGTTGCGGCGGTCGATCCGATAGGTGCCTTCGGGGGTCTTGCCGTCGCCTTCGAACTGCTTGTGCCCGACCGGCGCGAACCCAAGCGAGATGTCGTAGCTTTTCAGCACCTTTTCATGGTGCATCAGGTACATCTTGCGGTCGGCCTTGTAGACAAGCACCCGGGTGACCTCGGGGCCGCGATAGGTGCCGAACTTGGACGACCCGCAACTGGCCAGGCCCAGAAATAGCCCGAGCATCAGCACGATAGAGAGAATACGCATGAACACTGCCTCGTTTTTTTCGGCCTTATACCGAAAACGCGGGCGTCACGGTAGCGCGGCGTTGCCGCTCACGCTGATGTGAGGCGGAAGCCCGCCACCAGCTCCACGTGGCTTGACCAGCGGAACTGATCGACAACCCGGACCGGCCCCATGGCGTATCCCGCCGCGATCAGCCGCGCGGCATCCCGGGCGAAGGTCACGGGGTTGCAGGACACATGGGCGATCACCGGCACGCGGGCCTCGGCCAGTTCGGTCACCTGCGCTTCGGCCCCGGCGCGGGGCGGGTCGATGACCACGGCGTCGATGCCCTTGAATTCGTCCCGAAGAAGGGGACTTCGGAACAGATCGCGGGTCACGCCCGCGACCCGTTTCAGGCCCTGCGCCTCGCGCCAGCCGCGGTCCAGCGCGGCGATCATGGCTCGGTCGCCTTCGACGGCCAGAACCTCGGCCCGGCGGGCCAGCGGCAGGGCGAAGGTGCCACAGCCGGCGAACAGGTCAGCGATCTTCGCGGCCCCTTCGGTGATTTCCTTGACGGCGCGCAGCAGCGCAGCTTCGCCTTGGGGCGTCGCCTGAAGGAAGGCCCCCGGCGGCGGCACGACGCGGGCCGGGCCAAAGATCTGACCGGGCGCGCGGCGCATCGCAATGACCTCACCGTCCCAGGACAGCCGCGCCAGATCCAGCGCCTCGGCCTGCTGGGCCAGCGCGACCTCAAGATCGCGGTCCAGCGGCTTGCCATCGCGCACGGCAACGTCCAGCCCGCCGTCCGACAGGGTGACGGAGACGTTCAGCTCACCCTTGCGCGATCCACCGGCGACGGCCAGCGCCTCGGCCACGGGCAGGGCGGCGATCAGATCCGGGTGCAGCAACTGGCAATCGGGGATTTCCACGATGGTGCCCGAGGCGCGGCCATGAAAGCCCGCCATCGCGCCCTTTTTCGTGCGCCGCGCCGACAGGCCCGCACGGCGGCGCGACTTGGGCGGAGAGGTCTCGACCCCGGCGATCTCGGCCTCGATCCCCTGGGCGCGCAGCGCTTCGCGGACGATCCCGGCCTTCCAATGTTCGACAAAGCCGTCGCTGGCGTGCTGCACCTGGCAGCCGCCGCAGGTCTTGAAATGCCGGCAGGGCGCGGCGACCCGATCGGACGAGGGCGTGACGATCCGCACCTGATCCAGCCGCTGGCCGTTCAGGGTTCCACTCACCACCTCTCCGGGCAGGGTCATCGGGGCAAAAACCGGGCCAGGCGCGATTCCGTCGCCCTGATGTCCCAGCCGTTCAATCACATGTTCCGTCATGCCGCCCCGATTAGCGCGACCGAAGGCGAAAGGCCAAGCCTATTCCGCCGCCGCGCTTTCCATCTCGGACCCGATGAAGCCGCCGGACTGCCGCCCCCAGTAGCGCGCATAAAGCCCGTCACGAGCCAGAAGCTCTTCATGCGTGCCCAGTTCCGCGATGCGCCCGGCCTCCAGCACCAGGATCCGATCCATATGCGCGATGGTCGACAGCCGGTGCGCCACGGCCAGCACCGTCTTGCCCTGCATCACACCTTCCAGCGCCTCCTGGATCGAGGCTTCGACTTCACTGTCCAGCGCCGAGGTCGCCTCGTCCAGCACAAGGATCGGCGCATCCTTGAGGATGGCCCGCGCCAGGGCGATCCGCTGTCTTTGCCCGCCGGACAGTTTCACGCCGCGTTCACCCAGCCGGGCTTCGTAGCCTTCGTTGCCCAGATGGTCGGACAGCGCGCGGATGAAGGTGTCGGCCTCGGCCTTGCGGGCGGCGGCAAAGACCTCCTCCTCGGAGGCATCGGGACGGCCATAGCGGATGTTTTCCAGCGCCGAGCGATTGAACATCGCGGTGTCCTGCGTGACCATGCCGATCTGCCGCCGCAGACTGTCCTGCGTCACCGCGCCGATGTCCTGCCCGTCGATCAGAATGCGACCCTGTTCCGCATCATAGAGCCGCAAAAGCAACGCGACGAGCGTCGATTTCCCCGCGCCAGAGGCCCCGACGATCCCGATCTTTTCGCCCGGCGCGATGTCCAGCGTGATGTCCTGAACCCCGCCCACGTCGCGCCCATAGGCAAAGCCCAGACCGTCGAACCGGATGGCCCCTTCGGGCACCACCAGATCCCGCGCGCCGGGCTGATCGGCCAGCCGCACGGGCCGCGCCAGGGTGCGCATGCCATCCTCGACCTCGCCGATATTCGACGCGATCCCCATCAGGGTGAAGGACACCCAGCCCGACATCTGCGCCAGCCGGATCGCCACCGTGCCCGCCGCCACCACGGACCCAAGGCTGGTCCCGCCCGAGGACCAGACCCAAAGCGCGCCCCCGACCAGCAGCACCGGCAACAGGCCCGACAGCGCAAACAGCGTGACGCGGAAGGTGACCATGACGCGGGCGAATTCCAGCGCGCGCTGGCGGAAGGTGCCGATGGCCCCCAGGGCCACGCGATCTTCGTGATCGGCATGGGCGAACAGCTTGACCGTCTTGATATTGGTGATCGTGTCGACAACCTGACCCGACACCATCGCCCGCGCCGCCGCCCGTGTCTTGGACCGCTTGCGGATGCGCGGCAGGAAATACCGGATCAGCGCCACATAGGCGACCATCCACAACGCAAAGACCACCAGAAGCCCGCTGTCGATCGTCATCAGCAACAGCGCCGAGCCCACCAGCGATGCCAGAGCGAAGACCACCGAGTTGATCGTCTCCATCGCGATTTCGGTCATGGCGCTGGCGCTTTGCATCTGCTTCTGCGCAATGCGGCCCGCGAAATCGTCGTCGAAATAAGTCACGCTTTGCCCAAGCGTCCAGCGATACAGCCGCGACAGCGTCACGCTGAAGATATTGGGCATCAGGAACAACGTGTTGGCGGCAGAGCTTAGCCCCATCATCACCGGCCGGGCGAGCGTGAAGAAGGCCAGCGCCAGCAGGATCAGCACCAGGCTTTCGCCCTGGAACACCTGATCCGGTCCGGCCTGTGTCGCGCTGTCGATCACCGCGCCCAGCACCCAGGCCGATCCGACCTCGACCGTGCCGGCAAGGGCGGACAGCACCACGGCGATCATCACGATCGGCCAGGCCCCTTTCAGCATCCAGTTGATGTAGGGAACAAGCGTGGTCGGCGGCGGGCCGTCAGCGGGTTTGAACGGATCGATCAGGCGGGACATCAAGTGCATCGGAAACTACCTTTCCGGCTCAATGTAGACCCTTTCGCGCGCTCAGCCATCCCCCGGGGCGGTGTCATTCCCGCACAGGTCCCTGCGCGTCAGCGCAAAGCCCGAGGCGATCCATTTCGTCTCTAATTCGGCCAGTTTCGCCCCAAGTGCCGCGCCCTGAAAGGCCGGCATCAGGTCCTTGGCCGCTACCGGAAACTGCGCCTTTGCGCCCTTTTCCAGATCGACCATGGCCTGCGGGTCCAGCGGGGTTTCAAACAGCGCCGCCCGCAACAGCAGGATGTCGCGCCCCGTCGCGACCCCATGGCGATAGCCCAATTCGCCGGCACCGCGCATGTCGCCGATGCCGTCGCGCAGCAGGTCCAGCTGCTTTGCCTCGGCCCGGCTGAGACGCAGATGATCCGCCACGTCCGTCCCGCCCAGGATCGCCAGACGCCGCAGCGGATCAGCGGGGAGATCGCCTTCCAGATGCACCAGAACAGCCAGCGCCCGGTCGTCGGCGCCGGGCAGCACATGGCCCAGCACGCCGGTCTGGCGCATGGCGGCAACGGAGGGCGCAGGATCGGGCGCGCGCAGCAGTTTCAGCATCTCGTGCCCGATGCGTTCGCGGGACAGCTGTTCCAGCCCCTCGGCCCCCGCGGCAATGGCCGAGAGGGCATCGGCATCCATCCCACGGTCGGGATCGCCGTACCAGGCGTGAAACCGGAAATAGCGCAGGATACGCAGGTAATCCTCGGCGATGCGCTGATCCGGGTCGCCCACAAAGCGCAGGTGCCGCGCCTTCAGGTCCTTCAGCCCGCCAAGCGGGTCGACCAGCGTGCCATCAGGTCGGGCATAAAGCGCATTCATGGTGAAATCGCGCCGCGCCGCGTCCTCGGCCACGTCGGTGGAAAAGGCCACGGTGGCGTGGCGGCCATCGGTGTCGACGTCGTGGCGGATGGTCGTGACCTCGTGCCCCAGCCCCTCGGCCACAAGGGTGACGGTGCCGTGGTCGATGCCAGTGGGCACCGCCTTGAGGCCCCAGGCCTCGGCCGCCGCGATCACCTGGTCGGGCGTGGCGTCGGTGGCGATGTCGATGTCCCCGACCGCACGGCCCAGCAAAGCGTCACGCACGCAGCCGCCGACAAACAGCGCCTGATGCCCGGCCCCGGTCAGCGCAGCACAGACGGCGCGCGTTCCCGGATGCGTCAGCCAGGCACCCGTGACCCGCATCACGCCATCCGATCCGCAAGAACCCGGCAGATCCGCGCCGTGGCACCCCAGATGTAGTAGGGCCCATAGGGCACGGCGTAATAATACCGGCGCTGCCCGCGCCAGCGGCGCCCGTGCACCAGGTAGTTCGCCGGATCAAGAAGATGCGCGAGGGGGACCTCGAACGCCTCTTCGACCTCGCCGGGTTCGGGGCGTTTGACGAAATCCGCCGTCACCCGCGCCACCACGGGAGTCATGGAAAAGACGCTGACCGTTTCATGCTTGGGCAGGTAGCCCAGAATCTCGACCAGCTCGGGCGGCAGGCCGATTTCTTCGTGGGATTCGCGCAGGGCGGCGGCGGTGACATCGGCATCAGTCGGTTCGACCTTGCCCCCGGGAAAGGCGATCTGCCCGGGGTGATGTTTCAGATGCGAGGTCCGCTTGGTCAGGATCACGTTGACCTGGCCGTCGCGTTCGATCAGCGGCACCAGC
>JAYZBS010000068.1:0-22299 GCA_036338635.1 Pseudomonadota bacterium
CGAACACGCACGCCGCCAGCCATGGCTCTTCGCCAACGGCTGATCCCCTGCCCGACGGACACGATAGGAAGACTACATGGCCGCTTTCACCACCTCGTGTAATGCCGTATGAGCGGGCGCCACGTTCTGATCGCCGGCGGAAGCCGCGGCATAGGCGCCGCCTGCGCTGCCCGCTTCCGCCAACGGGGGGACCGCGTATCGATCCTGTCGCGCACTTCCGGGATCGCGGTCGACCTTCGTGACGCCGAAGCCGCTGCCGCTGCGGTGGCCCGGGCCGAATTCCTCGAGGGCGGGGTCGATGTCCTCGTCTGCACCGCCGGCGCCGCGCAGCAGGCTCCCCTTGCGGACCTTAATGCCACAGCCTTGCGCGCGGGAATGGACGCCAAGTATTTCCCCTATGCGAATGTCATGATGGCGACCCTACCCGGCATGATCAGCCGGGGCCGCGGCGTGATCATCCCGGTCATCGGTATGGGCGGAAAGCGCGCCTCGCCGACGCATCTGCCCGGAGGAGCCGCGAATGCTGCACTGATGCTGCTGACAACTGGCCTGGGACATGCCTATGCGGCGCAGGGCGTTCGCGTGGTCGGTGTCAATCCGGGGCCCGTCATGACCGAGCGTCTTGAACGGCTGATCGCTGCCCATGCGTTGCAGGACGGACTGTCCCATCATGAGGCTCACACCCGCATTTCGGCCAATATCCCCAACGGGCGCCTCCCCGGCCCGGATGACATCGCCGCCCTGGTCTGCCTTCTGGCCGACCCGGCCGCCGACATCGTGAACGGGACCGTTCTGGCCGCCGATGGCGGCGCGACACCCGTCATCTGATCGCACCAGAAGAAAGGGAGACATTACCGCAATTCAAGGACCTGAAGCCGACCGGCTTCGCGCAGGTTTTGCCCGCCAATCGGCCCGTTTGGCCGGCTGCCGACAAAAACAACAATTAGGCACGGGCGCCGCAACTGCAAATCGGCAATTCGCCAGGCCCAACAGGAGAAAACCCAATATGCCTCATCTAGGTGTTCAGTCCCGGCATCTGGTGGATCGGGTTTAGGATGAATCTGCTTGGCTCTGATGTCCAGATCTTGCAGGTGTATTCGTAGGGTGTGAGGCCGCCGAGGGTCTTGAGCCGGCGCGCGAAGTTGTAGGCGGCCATGAAGTCCGCCAGGTGGGTGTGGAGCTGGCTATGGTCGTCGTAATGGAAGCGCTTGACGGTTGCTTCCTTGATCGTGCGGTTCATCCGCTCGACTTGGCCATTCGTCCAAGGGTGTTTCACTTTTGTCAGCCTGTGCTCGATATCATGCTCCCTGCTCACGCGGTCGAAGATGTGCTCGAAGGCACTTGTGTCGCAGCTTTGATTTAAAAATTGGAAGCCGTTGTCGGTCAGCACCGTGTGCAGCCGGTAGGGAACGGCAGCGATCAGATCGCGCAAGAACTGAGCGGCGGCCATCTTCCCCGCCTTCTCGACAAGTTGGGTAAAGGCAAACTTGCTCGTGCGGTCAATTCCGACGAACAGATAGAGCTTGCCTTCAGCGGTCTGCACCTCTGCGATGTCGATGTGGAAGTAGCCGATGGGATAGCGTTTGAAGCGCTGCCGCTTCGGCTTATCGCCATCCACATCAGGCAGCTGAGAGATACCATGGCGCTGCAGGCACCGATGCAGTGAAGAGCGCGTCAGATGAGGGATCGTCGGTTGCAGCGCGTAAAGACAATCGTCCAATGGCAGCAGCGTGTGCCGCCGAAACGCTACAACCATCGCCTCCTCAGCCTCGGACAGAACCGTGGAGCGCAGTTCCTTAGGCCCAGTCTTGAGATCCTCGACAGTCTGGCGCTTGCGCCATTTCGCCACTGTCTTTGGGTTGATGCCAAGCTCCCGGCTCAGCGTTGCGAGCGAAGCTTGCGATCGCTGTATTGCAGCTCTGACGGCGTGCGTGGTCGTGGCGCTCCCGTGACGAACTTGGCCCATAATGCTTCCTCCCATTCCGCGGAAAGGATCGCACCATCAAACCATGGGATCAAACACCTAGTTGCTTTGAGGATCTATGGCTAGTTCGGGAGCAACTGGGCTTGTTCGTCGGATCGTATGACACCTATGCGCTCCGCCTGATTGCCCGCAGGTGCAACGCGAGCGCTACGCTCTGAGGTTTTCAGGATCGTCGCCCGGCTGCTGCCGTGCGGCACGCGGAGCGGCTGTTCTCGCTCCTTGCAGCTTGATCTGCCGCACGCATCTCGTTGCCCCGCCCGCCTCGCGACGTGCCAGAAAAGCATGACCGAAATCCTGCAAGCTGCCATAGTTTTCCGCAACGGGTTTTCTGACGATTCGCGGGAATGCTGGCGGTGCGCGAAGAGACCGCAAGAAAACCGGTCGTTTTTCTGACGGTGCCCTACTAACCAGCTTGCCTGGACCACTCGGAATGGACAGGCAGGCCAGTGATTCAAACACACGATCTCGCTGTTGAGACCCCAGGACTTCAATTATTGTTGGTAAGGCCTTTATCGAACAGGTAGGAGGGAAAGGACCGAAGGAGGCGAGACGGTGCGCGGCGAACTGATGAAAAAGCTCATCACGAGCTACGGTCGGGATGACAGGTTCCGCACCGTGGTCGAGCAAATCATCGGCGAAGAGGAGCGGAAGGGCAATCGCGTGCTCGCAGGCTCCCTGCGCAAGTCCCTCGATCGCCTCGGCGAAGGGATGACCCAAACGGCTCCCGCAACTAAGCTTCTGCCCTTTCCGGACGAGGCCCGGGACTTCATCCAGCGGGTGGAACCGCGGCGAACGCCCGCCGAGCTTCACCTCTCGCAGGAGAACACCGAACTCTTCGCCGCCATCATCCGTGAGTTCCGGCAAGCGGAGCGCCTACGCCGCCACGGTCTCGACGTGCGCTCTAAGCTGCTCTTCTGTGGCCCGCCGGGGACGGGGAAGACCATGTGCGCCGAGGTGTTCGCCGGCGAGTTGGGACTGCCCTTCTTCCACGTGCGCCTCGACAGCCTCGTGTCGTCCTATCTCGGCGAAACGGCCACTAATATCCGCAAGACCTTCGAGTTCGCCCGGCGTCAACCTTGCGTCCTCTTTTTCGACGAGTTTGACGCGCTGGCGCGCTCGCGGGAGGAGGCAACCGAGACCGGTGAGTTGCGCCGTGTGGTCAATAGCCTTCTGATGTTCATCGAGCAGATCGAGCCAGGTGGCTTTCTTATCGCGGCGACGAACCTTGCGGCTCAGCTCGATCCAGCGATTTGGCGGAGATTTGACGAGGTGGTCTGGTTCGACCTCCCCGACGTACGGATGATCGAAGCGTACCTGCGCCACGCCTTCCGCAACTTGGCTACGTCCATCAATCCGACGACCTATGTTGAGCGTCTGACGGGAAGCTCCTATGCGGAACTGGCCCGGATCACCCAGCAAGCGATTAAGCTGTCGATCCTCGATGGCAACACGGGGGTGACTGACGGCCATCTGCGCTCGGCTCTGCGCAATTCGGAGCGCCGTTGTGCGAGGACACACAAAGGTGGCGTGGGAGCCACTTCGGTATAGGAAGGCGGGATGGCTCGGTACGACCACCTGCAACTGATCCGTGCCCGCATGCCGATCGCGCGGCGCAAGACCGGCGGCGGCGGCGCCCCACCCGGACGAGGCGGCGGTCACGGCGGCTTCCTTCAGGCCGAGACCCAGGCTGCGGTGGCGGAGCAGCAAGCTGCAAAGCCAGCTGCCTTCGTCGATCCCTCTCTACTCCTTCGTGTCCGAGTGGATGGGCATATCGCAGAGAGCGAGTGGGAGAGGCTCGGCCTCTCGGTCGTCTCCAGCGATGCCGATCGCACTGTTCTGCTCTTCTCCTCGACGGGCGACGTGACCGAGTTCATGGACCGCCTCGGCAAATTTGACGCCCCACCCGCCAATCCGGATCAGAAAAATCCAAACTACGCTGGCCTCGTGGGACGGATCGACGGGATCGGCGGGCTAACCCCGCGGGATCGGCTCGGGCCGAAGATCAAGGCCGAGGGCTTTACCGAAGCCGATGATTTTCAAGACGATGTTCCCTACATCGTCGACATTGAGCTCTGGGAGTTCGGCACCCGCCCACGGCGCGAAGCCAAGGTGGAGGAGATTGAACACTTCCTGATCGCCCAAGGCGGAGCCGTTTACGACACCTATATTGGACCATCCGTCACCATAATGCGCGTGGAAGCGATAGGGCGCGGCATCCGGCCTCTGCTCGGCGTGCCCGAGGTCGCAATTATCGACCTACCCCCGGAGCCAGATCTCGTAGCTCCGCCAATGGCAGCGCTGGACGCGGGCGAGGTCCCGCCCGTCCTTGAGCCGGCGGAGGGTGCGCCGGTCATCGGCGTCCTCGACAGCGGCGTAAATGATCATCCCCTGCTGAACGGCCTCGTCATCGGTTATCACGTCGGTGAGGGCATCGTGGACGTTGCCGATGTCTGGGGTCACGGCACATCCGTCGCAGGAACGGCTCTCTTCGGTGACTTGCGTGACGCGATTCCAACGGGTGCGCTGGAACCAGTTGCACGGCTGGCCGTGGCCAAGGTAGTGAGCGACAACGGCCGGTTCCCGGAACGCCGCACCGTGCCCCGTGTAATGGATACAGCAATCCGCACGCTGCACGCGGACCAAGGCTGTCGGCTGTTCGTGCTGTCCCTTGGCGATACGAACGCTAACCTTCCACAAGGTCGGGTCGGAGCCTGGGCAGCGACCCTAGACGCGCTCGCTCGCGAACTCGACGTGCTGATTGTCGTTTCCGCCGGCAATCGGGGGCGTCCGAGACCCTTCATGTCAGCTACTTCCGAAGAACTGGTGACGGTATATCCCACCTACCTGCTTGAGCCTGAAAATCGGCTGGCCGAGCCCGCGGGCGCGGCGAACGTCATCACGGTTGGTGCGGTGGCGGGAGGAACCGGACTCGACGCCCGGCATGCGCAGGATGCAAATGTTCGGCCGATCACGCAGGAATGGGGTGAGCCCTCGCCCTTCACGCGGGTCGGACCTGGGGCGGGCGGTACACGGAAGCCCGACGTCGTCGACCTCGGCGGGACGGTCGTCTTTGATGCGCCTTCCATCAGCTTGGCTGGCGCGCCGCATCTGCCCGCAGCCGGGGTGATCACGCTAAACCACCGATACACTGAGCAGTTCCTCACTGCCGCCGGGGGCACATCATTCGCTGCGCCGATGTTGATCCACAAGGCCGCGCGCCTGCTACGCCGTATGCCTAATGCGTCTGCTAACCTCTTACGAGCGCTCCTCGTGGGCGCGGCGCGCTCGCCCGATGCCTTCGAACGACGATTAGGGGCAATGACCGCCGCCGAGCGCGTCAGGATTGGAGGTAACGGGGTCGTCGATCCCATCCGTGCCGCCTACTCGGATGACCATCGTGTCGTTCTCTACGCCGAGGACGCTTTGGAGATGGATCAATTCGCGGTCTATCGCTTACCCGTCCCGCCTGAGTTTCGAACGGGTGGGGCCCGTACGATCCGGGTCTCCCTTGCGTACGACCCGCCCGTCCGCCGCACCCGGAATGACTATCTCGGAACCAAGATGGATTTCCGCCTCCTGCGCGGTATCGACGAGGCAGAGCTCTTTGAGCACTTCCGCGACAGGGACAAGAAGTCGGAGGGGGCAGCGCCAGCCGTACCAGATAAGTTTATGTGCAAGCTCCAACCCGGGTCAGACGAGCGGGCGGGCAACACACTTCAGACAGCCTCAGTCACCTTCAAGCGTGATACGAGGGAGTACGGCGAGGTCTACTACCTCGTTGTGCGGTGCCTTTCCCATTGGGCGGTGGACCAAGTTCTCGATCAGCGTTTTGCCGTCGTAGTGGAGCTTGAACATCAACCAGAGATCAGAATCTACAATCGAGTTCGTGAGCGAGTGCAGGTACGAACCTAATGCTTTGCAAAGGCGCTGCTCGAGAATGTAACAGTCCGCACATCAGCTTGATCCCGATAGCAGCCACGGCCCCGTCAGCCGTACTCGGTGTTCCATAAATCGGCCTTATCAGCGTTGAACAATTGCATGGAGAGGTTCAAGTTGAGCCTTACTGCCTGCAAACACGTCTGGTCATTCATATAATGAATGCGAAAACATGCTGGCACCTCGGATGTCCAGCTCTACCGGAAGGTCGGCCCTCAGGATTGTGCCGCTATCGGATTCCGTAATGTAGAGAGACCGCCCGTCACGCCCCCCAAAGGCGCAATTCGTCGTTCCCAGCCCGCGCGGCGACCTGATGACGGCGACAGGGCGGCCGAGCGCGTCATGCACCCAGACCAGCCCCATGCCCGTCTGACAGACGACGACCCCGTTCTGCGCGGTCAGCGCGAGGCCGTCCGGCCCGGCCCGGCCGCCCGAGAACTGCAAGAACAGCCCTGCCTTGTTGACCCGGCCCGAGGGGGAAAGCGGCAGGCGCCAGACCGCGTTGGCACGGGTGACGGCCAGGAAAAGCTGATGTTCGTTGATGTCTAGGACCAGCCCGTTCGGGCTTGGCACCTTGTCGATCAGGCAGACCAGTTCGTCCGCCTCCATCCGCCAGCGATAGACGCGGCCGGTGGGGTCCTGCAGTCCGGTCTGGCCCTGATCGGTGAAATACAGCGTCCCGTCCGCGGCGAAATGCAGGTCATTGCAGCCCTTGAAGCCTTCCGTGTCGCAGTCGCGCAGGACCGGGGTTACTTTTCCGCTGTCGGGGTCCAGCTGCATGATGCCGTTCTCGTAGTCCGCGATGAAGATCCGCCCGTCGCGGTGGATCTTCAGCCCGTTCGGCTGGCCGTCATATTCGGCCACCTGCACGACCTCGCCCAATGGGCCCGCGCGAAAGACGCGGCCAAACGGGATGTCCACGAAATAAAGGTTTCCCGCCCGGTCGAATGACGGGCCCTCGATGAAGCTGTCCACCGCGTTGCCGCGCCGGTTGCGGTCCGCCCAATAGGACGGCACACCCGGACGCCGCAAGCTGGCGGGCAGTTCGGCGAAGGGTTCGGCGTCTATGATGACGGGATCGGGGAAGGGGTAGGTCATGGTACTCATCCGATCGTCACGGAGGGCAGGAACAGCGCGATCTGCGGAAAGGCCATCATCAGCAGCAGGAACAGCAGGATGATGCCGAAGAAGGGCATCGTGCCGCGCACGACGTCCTGGATCTTCACGTCGTCGGCCGCCGATTTCACCACGAAGAGGATGATCCCCAAAGGCGGGGTCAGCTGGCCCAGCTCGACCAGGATCACGACGAAGACGCCGAACCAGATCGGGTCCACGTCCAGTGCGACCAGCGCCGGGAAGATGACCGGGACGATGATGGCGATCATGCCCAGCCCCTCCATGAAGCAGCCGAGGATGGCGAAGATCACGACGACGATCAGCAGGAACGAGGTGCGTGAAATGTTGGCCTCTTGCAGCATCGCGACCAGCCCCTCGCCCGCGCCGGAGAGTGCGGTGACATAGGCGAAGATCATCGACACGAAGACGATGAAGAGGATGTTGCCGCTCATGATGACGGTGCGCGTCAGGGCATCCGTCACCAGCCGCAGCGTCAGTCGCCGATAGATCGCCGCGATCAGGATCGCGCCCAATGTGCCGACGGCCCCGGCCTCGGTCGGGGTGGCGTAGCCGCCATAGATCGAGCCGAGCACGATGGTGATGAGCAGAAGGAACGGCAGGATGTCGAAGAGCGCCGCGACCAGCTGGCCCGCGCTGGCCTTTTCGGTGGATTTTGGCGCAAGTTCGGGACGAAGCGACACCCGGATCATGATATAGGCCATGTAGCACAGCGCCAGCAGGATGCCGGGGATCAGGCCTGCCGCGAAGAGCCGCGCGATCGAGGTGTCGGTGAAGGTCGCGTAGATGATCATGGTGATTGAGGGCGGGATCAGGATGCCCAGGGTCCCGCCTGCCGCCAGCGAGCCCACCACCAGCCGCCGATCATAGCCGCGTTTGGCCAGCTCGGGGATCGCGACCGTGGACATGGCCGCCGCCGTGGGTGCCGAGCCGCCCGAGATGGCCGCGAAGATGCCGCTGCCGGCGATGTTGGTGTGCAGAAGTCCGCCCGGCAGGCGCCGCATGAAGGGCGCGACCCCGTTGTAGAGCCGCGCGCTGAGGCCCGACCCCAGCAGGATCTCGGCCATCAGGACGAACAAGGGAATGGCAGCCAGGGTGAAGCTGTTCGCCGATCCCCAGCTGACGATGCCGATGGCGTTGAAGCCGGCAAAGCCTTTGACCAGCCAGATGTAGAACAGCGCCGCGCCCGCGACGGCGAAATGCACCCACATGCCGATCGCGATCAGCAGGACGAGCATTCCGAATGCAAGGAAGATGTCCATCAGCCTCGGTCCTCCAGACCCTTGCCCTGCGGTGCCTGGGCGAAGGTGCGCCCCGACAGCAGGAATTGTTCGATCAGGAAGACCCCGATCATGGCGATGCCTGCCGGCATCAGCATCTGCGGGATCCACAGGGGGGTGCGCAGAACCGTCGACGAGGTGCGCCCGCGCGACAGTGAACTGAGGACCAGATCGATCGAACGCCAGACGAGGACGATGCAAATCGCCAGTGCCGCAACGATGAACGCCCGAAGCAGCCAGACCTTGGCCGCAGCGGGCAGCTTGACGAAGATGAAATCCACCTCGAACAGCGACCGGGCGCGCAGCGCGAGCGCCGCACCGAAAAAGGTCAGCGCGACGACGAAGTAACCCGAGACCTCCTCGGCATAGCCGAGGGAGTAGTTGAGAAGGCCGCGCAGCCCCGCCTCGCCCGCCACCAGAAGGACGAGCGCGGCCAGGATGAGGCCGGTCATGACGCGCGTCACCGTGGCCGCGGCGTCGAAGAGCGACCCGGCGGATGCCGGGCCCGAGGTGTCATTCGAATGGCTCATCTTACTTCCCGATGGCATCCCGGACGAGTTGCAGCGCCTCGACATATTCGGCGCCATTGGCCTCGGCCCAGGATTCCCAGAACGGCGCCATCTTCTCGCGGGCGAGGCCCGCATCACCCTCGGCTGCGGGAATGATGGTCATGCCGGCCGCTTCCTGCTTTTGCATCTGCTCTTCCTCATCGACGAGGAAATCGGCACTGATCGCGGTGCCCTCCTCGGCGACGATCTGGCGCAGCGTGTCCTGCTGGGCGGGGTCCAGCGCGTCGAACATGTCCGCGTTGGCGATGATGACCGAGTTGCCGTAGTTCACCGGGAAGCGCAGGTTGTAGGGCAGAAACTCGCCCCAGTTCTTGGCGCCGCCCGCGCTGGCCGTCAGGACGCCATCGATGACGCCGCGTTCCAGCGAGGTCGGCACGTCCGAGCCCGACAGCGTGATCGGCGCGCCGCCAAAGGCCGACACGAACTCTCCCTGCTCGGGCGAGGTCACGCGGATCTTGTGGCCGTTGAGGTCCTGCAGGTCGTCCAGCTCGAAGGTGGTGAAGATGACCTGCTGGGGATAGCGGTAGCCGCCCAGAAGCACCGTGCCCTGCTGGGCAAAGGCGTCGGTCAGCATCGGCTCCATCGCGGCCAGCGCCTTGTCCCATTCCTCGTCCGTCTCGATCAGCATGGGCAGGTTCAGCACCCGCGCGATCGGCACGCTGCCGGAAAAGAAGAAATCGGCCGCGAAATCGACGACGCCGTCACCCACGGCCTGCGTGATGTCGGACGATGCGATCTGCAGCGTCTTGCCCAGATGCATCGTGATGTCGATATTCGCCTCGGCCGCGGCGCGTTCGGCGATGCGTTCCATCCCGACGACGGCGGCGGTCGTCGGAACGGCCGAATAGGTATAGCCGGTCCAGTCGGCCGCCTCGGCGGCCAGCGTGGTCAGGGCGAGAAGCGCGGCGGCGCCGAGGGTATAGCGTTTCATGTCATTTCCTCCAGTGAATGTCGGACGCGGGCCTATTGCCACGGCGTGTTCTTCCAGATCTCGGCGGCGATATCCGCCTGCTGCTGCGCGATGTCGGCATATCCTTCGCCGGACACATAGCTCATCGGGTTGCCCTGCGACGCCATCATCGCCTGGAATTCGGGGGTCTCGTTGACGCGCATCAAGGCCGCCTCCAGCGTCTCCTGCACCTGCGGCTCGAGGCCTGCCGGGGCAACAAGGCCGCGCAGCGAGGACATGCGGATGTCGATGCCCTGCTCGGCGGCGGTCGGAACGTCCGGGGCGAATTCGGACCGTTCGTCCGACAGGACCGCCAGCACGCGCATTTCGTTCTCGAAACCGGTGGTCTGGCTCAGCGCCATGGTGCCGGCGGCGATATGGCCGCCCATCAGCGCCGTGCGGGCCAGGGCGGCACCCTTGAAGGGGACCAGCGTGAACTCGGCCTCGGCCTCGGTCTCGTCCTGCAGCATGATGGCGGCGAAATGGTCGTTCCCGCCAAGCGAGGAGAGGCCCATGGTGATGGTGCCCGGGGCCTCGGTCGCCGCGGTCAGCAGATCGTCCAGCGTCTGATAGGGGCTGTCTGCCGCGACGACGACGGTGTTCGGATCATCGACGAAATTGGCCAGATAGGTGAAGCTGTCCGTACCATAGTCCGCCTCGCGGTCGAGGGTCAGGGCAAAGGCCGCAGGCAGGTTGAAGGTGCCGAGCGTATAGCCGTCGGGCTTGGCAGCGGCCGTGTTCGTGAAGCCGATCTGTCCCCCTGCGCCCGGTTCGTTCCTGACCACGACCGAGCCGCCCAGCTCTGCCTCGAGGAACTGCGCGATGGTCCGGGCCATCACGTCGGTGCCGCCGCCGGCGGCGTAGCCGACGATGATCTCCACCGGCTTTTCCGGGTACTCGGCCAGCGCGGGCATGGCGCCGGCCAAGGTCAGGATGAATGCTATCGCAATCTTCTTCATGATGTCCCCCTCCCAAGGGCTGTCTGGAACGGCGCGGCGTCGATGCCGTAGATGCGGCAGGCGCTGCGCCAGAACAGGTCGTCGCGATCCTCGACCGCCAGCGGGGCGGCCAAGCGCTTGAAGGCGTTCCACAGCGTGCGGTAGCTGAACTGCCCCTTGTCGACAGGGAAGTTGCTTTGAAACATCGCGCGCTGCGGCCCGAAAAGATCAAGGCAGGTCTCGACATGCGCCCGCCAGTCCCTCGCCAGCCGGTCCGAGGATGGCGGGCGGTCCATCTCGAAGTAGCGGTATCCCATCACCGTCAGCCCGAAGCCGCCGATCTTGACGGTGGTGTTGGGCAGCCGGGCCAGATCGGCCATCGCATCTCGCCATTTCGCAAAACCGGCGCCCGACCGATAGTCGCCAAGACCCAGGGGGCCGCCGCAATGGTCGATCACCACGGTCAGCTCGGGCACGTCTCGGGTCACGGCCAGCACCTCGCCCAGTTGCGTCTGATAGGCCCAGACATCCAGCACCAGACCACGCTGCGCCACCTGCCGGGCCCCCGCCCGGAACGCGTCGCTGCAAAGCAGCCCGTCCGGCGCGGGGCGCGAGTTCGAGCGGAACAGCGGATCTGGATGGTAGGCGGTCGTGTTGCGGATGCCGCAGAGCCGACCCTTCGCCGCGTCGATCATGGCATCCAGCACCGGGGCGATCCGATCCCCCAGCTGCAGATCGGCGAAGCCCACGATGCCGGCGGGAAAGGCGGGTTCGGCTCGGCTCCAGTCGAGGACGGTCTCGACCTCGCCCAGAGGCATCATCGGCTCGGGGCCGGTCTCGCGATAGCCGGTGCGGCACTGGACGAACAGGCTGGCCCGCACGTCGTGGCCACTGCGGACATCCGCCAGAAGCTCGGCGCTGCGATAGCGGCCTTCGGGGCGGTCCCACAGATGGTGATGCGCATCAAGGATCGGCTGCTCCGGCGAAAGGATCGGCTCCTCGCTCAGGGCCAGCCAATCCTCGCGCACGCGGGGATGGGGGCTTTGCGCCCCCATCTCAGGCCACCGCCGCTTTGCGCCGGGACAGCCGGCGCTTGATGATCGGGCCGATGATGACCGCAAGGGTCAGCACGACCAGGATCAGGCTCGTCCAGTTCTGGAACAGTACGCCCCAGTTGCCGCGTCCGATCCGAAGGGCCAGGCGCAGGTTCTCTTCGGCGAAGGCACCGAGGATGAGGCCCAGCACCACCGGCGGCAGCGGGAACTTCAGCTTGTCCATGACATAGCCGATCGCGCCGAAGCCCAGCATCAGATAGACGTCGAACATGCGCTGGTGGATCGAATAGACGCCGATCAGCATCAGCACGATGATGACCGATCCCAGCAGCGGGCGCGGCAGGTTCAGCAGCTTGGCGAAGCTGTTCGTCGCCAGCGAGCCGCCCAGAAAGACCAGCAGGATCGCGCCGAACAGGAACTGCCACATGAAGCCGAAGACGATGTCGGGGTTGTCCCGGAACAGCATCGGCCCCGGCTGCAGCCCGTGGATCAAGAGCCCGCCCAGCATTACGGCGGCCACGGCCGTGCCGGGGATGCCAAGGGTCAATGCCGGGATCAGGGCCGACGCCGTGTCGGCATTGTTGGCGGTTTCGGCAGCGGCCACGCCCTCGGGTTCTCCCTCGCCCCACTCCTTGGGGTTCTTCGAGGCGCGGCGCGCTTCGTTATAGGCCATGAAGGCCGCCATCGAGCCGCCCGCGCCCGGCAGGATGCCGATCCAGATCCCGATCAGCGAGGATCGGATCCAGGTGCGCCAGAAGCGGTACATGCGGGGCAGGGCCTTCCAGATCGACTCGGTGCCCAGCTTGTCGCTGGATTGCCCGTCGGTCTTCAGCGGGCTCTCCAGCAGGTCGATGACCGGCGGCAGGGCGTAAAGACCGACCAGCAGGATGACGATGTTGATGCCGTCCAGCAGCTCGAGCTGTCCAAAGGTATAGCGGTCGGTGCCGAAGATCGGATCGGCGCCGACGACTGAGACAAAGACCCCGAAGCAGGCACTGATGAGGCCCTTGATGACCGATCCGCCCAGCAGGAAGATGATGCTGCACAGGCCGAAGACGGCGACCCAGAAGACCTCGGCCGGCCCGAAGAGCAGCGTGACCTGCGAGAGGGGCGGGGCCAGCAGCATCAGCGCCAGCGCGCTGGCGATGCCGCCGATGGACGACGAGACGACCGCGACCTGCAGCGCAAAGCCGCCCTCGCCGCGTTGGGCCATTGGGTAGCCGTCAAAACTGGTCGCGACCGCCGCGGGGGTGCCGGGGATGCGCAGAAGGACGGCCGGGATCGCGCCGCCATACATCGCGCCGTTATAGATGCCGGCCATCAGCCCCAGGGCCACCAGCGGCTCGAGCCCGAAGGTGAAAGGCACCAGGACCGAGATGGCCATAGTCGCGGACAGGCCCGGCATGGCGCCGACCACGATCCCCGCGATGACGCCGATGACGACCGCCAGAAAGTTTGTCCACTGGAAGACCTCGGGCAGCGAATGAAAAAGATCGCCATACATGGCTCAGGCCTCCCACAGCATGCCGGACGGGAACTCTTGCGACATGCCCACCGAGAAGATCAGCCAGATGCCACCGACGACGATTGCGGTGGCCACCGCAAGCCCCAGAGGCTGGCGATAGCCGAAGGCGGCGGCGACAAGCGGCACGGTGACGATGGTCGCGGGATAAAAGCCGACCAGATCGACCGCGACGGCATAGCCCAGCACCAGGGCAAAGGCACCCAGCACACGAACCGGGGCGGCAAGCACCGTCTTTGCCGGCTCGCCGGCCGAAGCCGCCCGCTGATCCTTGATCAGCATGCACAGGCCCAGGACGATCAGGCCGATCAGCATTGCCGCGGGCAGCAGGGCCGACATGGGCGCCAGATCGAAGGTGGGAATGAGGAAGATTGCAGCCAGGATCACCAGCCCGACCGCAGTCAGAGTCTCAGGACGGGTGAACCGGCTTCTCTGAGGCGCGGTCATGGCAGCTCCGATGAGCAAGAGGCGAGGAAGGATGGTGCCGGGCGGGGCAGGCCGCGCCGCCCGGCGTTCAGTCCGTTACTGCCAGGGCGTGGTTTCCCAGACCTCGGTCGCGGTCTGCAGCTGCTCGTCGTTCAGCGCCTTGAACTCGGCACCCGTAACGACCTCGACCGGGTTGGCGGTCGCCGCCATGGCGGCGGCGAACTCCTCGTCGTCCTTCAGCGCGTCGAAGGCTGCGACCAGCTTTTGCTGAACATCCTCGGGCAGACCAGCCGGCGCCACGAAGCCGCGCATGGCACCGTTCACGAACTCGACGCCTTGCTCCTTGAAGGTCGGCACATCGGGCGCGAAATCCGAGCGTTCCTCGGCGGCGATCCCCAGAATGTTGATCTGGTCCTGGAAGGCCGCGACCTCGGAAATGTTCAGGATGCCCATGGCGACATGGCCGCCCAGAAGCGCCGTGCGCGCCGGGGCCGATCCGCGGAACGGCACGATGGTGTATTCCGTGTCCGTCAGATTCTGCAGCTTGGTCAACGCGAAATGGTCGTCGCCGCCCAAGCTGGACATGCCCACGGTCACAGAACCCGGATCGGTCCGCGCCTCCTCGAGTAGCTTGTCGATCGTGTCGAGGCCGCTCTGCTTCGAGGTGACGATGACATTGGGATCGTTTACCACGTTGGCAAGATAAGTGAAGCTGTCAGCATCATAGCCCGCCTCTCGGTCGAGGGTCCGAGCCATGACGCCCGGCAGATTGTAGGTGCCGATCGTGTAACCGTCGGGATCGGCCGCCGCCGTCTCGGTCACGCCGATCTGGCCGCTGGCGCCGGGCACGTTCTTGACGACCATGCTGGCGCCCTCGCCCAGGTGCTTTTCCAGGAACGGCGCAACCGTGCGCGCCATCACGTCAGTGCCGCCGCCGGCCTCGAAGCCCACGATGATCTCGACGGGCTTGGTCGGATAGGCGTCTTGCGCGGCGGCCGCCCCGGCCAGCGCGATCAGTCCGGCGGTTGCCGTGCCTTGCAGAAAATGAAACATGTCTTCCTCCCTAGTCTTCAGTTTGTCCGCCCTCAGCCGGACGGAAATTCGCAACCGAGCTTTTTCAGCTGCTCGTCCACCCAAGCGCGGTCGTTGGTGCCGTCCTCGATCGCCTTCATCTGCTTGATCTCGGCGGCGGACTTGGATTCCGTCTTGGTCAGGATCTCTTCGGCATCGGTCAGCGGCACGGCCAGCACGCCGTCGGAATCGCCCAGCACTATATCGCCCGGGTTGACGATCATGCCGTTCAGGCTGATCGGCACGTTCACTTCGCCGGGGCCATCCTTATAGGGGCCGCGATGGGTGACGCCCGCCGCATACATCGGCAGGTTCATGCGCCGGATCTCGTCCAGATCACGGACCGCGCCGTTCAGCACGAAACCCGCGACGCCGCGCTTGATGGCATAGGCCAGCATCAGTTCGCCCATCAGCGCATTGGTGCAGTCGCCGCCCGCATCCACAACGATCACGTCGCCGGGCACGGCCATGTCGATGGCTTTGTGCAGCATCAGGTTGTCACCCGGGCGGCATTTCACGGTCAGCGCGATACCCGCCATCGACCCCGAGGCGTGCATCGGCCGCAGACCGGGGCCACCCGCCGGCAGTCGCGACATGCTGTCCGAGACATTGGCGACCGGAAGCTTGGCGAAGCGCTCGACCAGTTCCTTCGGCGCGACTTGGCTGCGTTCGAAGATGCGGAAACCTATGGGCATGTCTTATCCTTCGGCATTCGTGAGGGTGTCGGAGCGGGCCTGAAGCTGGCGACGATTGATGATGCGGGTGGGGCTGACCTCGCGCCCTTCGGCGATGTCGACGATGCCTTGCACGGCATCGAGGCCGACCCGCGCATTCGCCTCGGCCGTCACGCCGCCGATATGCGGGGTCATGACGATGCGCGGTTCACCCCAAAACGGGTGGTCGGCCGCCGGGGGTTCGATCGCGAAGCTGTCGAGGCCTGCTCCGGCCAGATGGCCGTTCTTGATTGCGGCAAGCAGCGCAGCCTCGTCGATCAGGCCGCCACGGGCGGTGTTGATGACATAGGCGCCCGGCTTCATCCGCGCGATCGTCTCGGCGTTCAGGCCCTGCCGCGTCTCGGGTGTCAGCGGGCAATGCAGCGAGAGAAAATCGGATGCGCCCAGAAGCGCCTCGAAGCTGTCGGTGCGCGTGACGCCTGCTTCCTCGAAGACGGCGTCCGGGGCATAGGGGTCGAAGCCCACGATCTTCAGGTCCAGCCCCTTGGCGATGCGCGCGGTCGCCTGCGCGATGGACCCCATCCCCCACAGACCTAGGGTCGATCCCGCCAACTCGCGTCCCTTGAAGCCCGGCTTTTCCCACAGGCCCCGGCGCAGGCCCGCATCCAGCGGCAGGATCCGCTTGGTCGCGGCCATCAGCAGCGCAATGGCGTGTTCGGCGACCGACACCGCGTTCGCGCCGGTGGCGACCAGCACCGGAATGCCCTTGGCAGCCGCTGCGTCCAGATCGATGTTGTCGACCCCGACGCCGTGCTTGGAAATCACCCGCAGCGAGGTCGCACCGTCGAGGACCGGCGCGTCGATCCGCCCCATCCGGGACACGATGCCCACCGCGCCCGTCTTTTGAAGATAGTCCTTGATGACGCCACTATCGGCATAGGGTGGCGTATGGACAGTCTGGTATCCACGCTCGCTCAGGAACGTCTGAGCGGCGGGATGCAGGTCGGGTCCGGTCACGAGGATCGTCGTGCTCATGGCAATGGGTCTCCACCCTCCGCAGCGTGGCGGAAGTCGTTCAATTGGGTTTTGTCGTGATGCGCCCCAACCGTCTCCATCGTTCGAGGCAACCTCCGCCAATCGTGGTAACGGCAAGAAATGCTATACGGAAGCGAATAAATCTGGTATTTAGATTAAGTAATTCTGGTGATGGTGCATGGATACACGGCAATTAAAGACGATTGTGGCGATCATCGCGCATGGTACATTCGCCCGTGCGGCCGATGTCGTGGGGCTGACCCCGTCCGCCGTCAGCCAGCAGGTGCAGGCGCTGGAGCAGGAGCTGGGCGTGCGCATCTTCGAGCGAGCCTCGCGGCCGCCCCGGCCGACCTCGGCCGGGATGCAGGTCTTCGAGATGGCAAGTGAGGTTCTGCGCGTGGTCGAGACGACCAGGTCCAGCCTCAGCGGCGAGAAGATCTCGGGGACGCTGATGATTGGATCGGTCAGGTCCAGCGCGCTGAACCTGCTGCCGAAAGCCATCGTGCAGATTCGGCAGGCGTATCCCGATCTGAAGGTGAACCTGCGCATCTCGCTGTCCTCGACCCTGATCGCTGATGTCGCGTCGGGTCGGCTGGATGCGGCGATTGTCGCGGAACATGTGAACTTCCCCGCCTCGGTCCGTTGGAGCACCTTCGTCAAGGAGCCCCTCTGGATCATCGGCGCGCCCGGCACCGACCTGTCGGACTCGCTGCGCGCGCTGAGGACGATGCCCTTCATCCGCTTCCGCAGCGCCGTGCCGCTGGCCAACCTGATCGACACCGAACTCTCGCGCCTTGGGGTGACGGTGAACGATGTGGCTGAGATCGACACGATCGGCTCGATCGTCACCTGCGTCGAACAGGGCCTGGGGATTTCGGTGGTGCCCCATACGGCGCTGGCGCAATCGCCGGATGCGGGCCTCGTGCAGGTGCCCTTCGGCGCGCCCCAGCTGACGCGTCATATGGGGATGGTCGAGCGCGTCGTCTCGCCGCGCGCCGACATCATCGCGCAGCTGCATGACATGCTGGCGGACCTGTCGGGCGAGCATGGCACCCGCCGGCCTGCGGATGATCCGCCGGACAGGACGGGACGCTAGAACCGGTAGAGCCGCGCGGGGTTGTCCTGCAGAAGCTGCTTCTGCAAGGCGGCGGGCAGGACCCGGCGGCACAGGTCTAGCATGTCCGCGATGCGCGGCAGCGGGGGCTTTGTCATCACATGCGGCCAGTCGCTGCCCCACAGGCACCGCTCGGGCCAACTGGCGACCAGACGCGCGGTCAGCCCCTCCACATCCCCGTATTTGTCAGTGTCACGGCTAATCCGCGTGGGCGACAGTTTGACCCACACACGGCCGCTGTCCAGAAGTCGGGCCAAGTCATCCTGCTGTGACATCAGCTTCGGATCGACATGTCCGTAGTGATCGAGGACAAGCGGCTGCTGCGCGGGCAGGCTGTGCAGCATGTCCCCGATGGCAACGAAGCGTTCCGGCTCGGTATTAAGCTCGACATGCCAGTCGACCTCGGCCGCGCGTTCTGCGATCACGGGCAGATATGCCAGCTCGTTCAGGCCCAGCCTGCCGCGATCCTGCACACGGGCCGCGCGAATTCCCGCTGCGGCCAGCGCCTCAAGCCCCGGACTGCCGGGCGCGATCATCGCGACGCCGCGAAGCGCGATCCCGGTCGGCGCCGAGTTCAAAGCGCGGAGAAGCGCATTGTTGTCGGTGCCGTCGACCGATGCCTGGATGATGACCGCACGGCCGATGCCGTTCGGGCGCGCCTCCTCGGTCATGTAGTTTGAAACATCCTTTTCGGGCGGGACATATGCGGCACCCATGCGCGCGACGCCCTTTTCGAAGGCATGGATATGACAGTCGCAGAGGATCATTGTCTCGGGACCTTCCGCATCAGCAGGGGTAGCAGGAATGTACTCGCCACAAAAAGGACGGTCAGCACCACGAAACCGATCGCGATGGGCGAGCCGATGAAGATCGCGGGGCTGCCGCCGCTTGTCAGCAAGGCCTGCCGGATCGCCTGTTCCAGCGGCGCCCCCAGGATGAGGCCGATCAGCAATGGCGGCACCGGTAAACCCGCACGGCGGAACAGGAAGCCCGCCACCCCGGCGCCCAGCATCACCCATACATCGAAAAGCTGGTTGCTGACCGAATAGGCCCCAAAGATCGAGAGTATTGCGATAACCGGAAAGAGGTGGCGCGGCTGGATGCGGATCACATGAATCGCCACGCGGAACAGCAGCAGCCCGATGAGGATGGTCGGCAGGGAAGCGATCAGCAGCCCCTCGATGATGGCATAGACCTCGACTCCATGATCGCGGAACAGAAACGGACCCGGTGCCAACCCCTGCAGCATGAACGCCCCCAAGATCACCGCCGTCACCGCATCGCCCGGAATGCCGAGCGCCAGCATTGGGACAAGCGCGCCGCCCGTAACGGCGTTGTTGGCGGCCTCGGGGGCGGCGACGCCGGCATCCTCGCCCTGTCCGAAGCGTTCGGGCTGGGGCGCACGCGCACGGGCCAGGTTGTAGCTCATGAAGGCCGGAATGGTCGATCCAATCCCCGGAAGAATGCCGATGAAGGTGCCGACAAGCGAGGATAGCAGCAGGGTCGTCCTCAGACCCCACATCGCCAGAAAGCCGACATGGGCTCCCGAGACCGCGGGAACGGGCGTGACCGTGGCGCGGCCCGCAGGCCGGTCGAACAGCTGCGTCAGTACCTCGGACATTGCGAAAAGACCGATCAGCACGGGAATCAGCCCCAGACCGCTTTCCAGCGCGAAAGTGTCGAAGGTGAAGCGGGGAGAGCCGCTGATCGGGTCGAGGCCGACCAGCCCTGCGCAGATGCCGACCAGGACCATGATCAGCGCGTCAAGCTTCGAACCTCCGCCCAGAAGCACGATCACCAGAAGCGCGAAGAAGATCAGCACGGCCATTTCGGCGGGTCCGAAATCCAACGCCGCCGAGGCCAGCGGCTGCGCCAGCGCCAGAAGCACGAGGCAGCTGAAGAAGTTGCCGAAGACGCTGGCATAAAGGGCGAGCCGAAGCGCTCGGCTGCCATCACCGCGCCGCGCCATCGGATAGCCATCAAGCGCGGTCGCCGCCGCCGAGGGCGTGCCCGGCACGTTTAGCAGAATCGCCGAGATCGATCCGCCAAAGATCGCGCCCTGATAAACCCCCAGAAGTAGCAGCAGCGCCGGGATCGGCTGCATCGAGAAGGTGACAGGGATCAGCAGCGCGATCGCCAAGCTGGGCCCCAACCCCGGGATCGCCCCGATCACGATGCCGATCGCGATCCCGGCAATCATTGCCAGCAGGACCCAAATGTCGAAAAGCGCGAAGAAGGCATCGATGAGCATGCCAAAACCTCCTGTTGCTTGGCGGCACGGCCGCCTTGACAAGCTGTGTCAGGGAAGGGGAATGCCTAGCACTCGTTCGGCGCCAAGGCTGATGATCGCTGCGGCCAGGATCGGTAGGCCAAACATGAGCCAAGGATTGCGTTCGCCGTAGCAGAGCGTCGTGACGATCGCGAGGGCGGCGGCGCAGATCGCAAAGCCGAAACGAGGCATCAGCGCAAGAGCGGCGATGGTCGCGGCAAGCACCCCCGCCAGCGCAAGCCAGTCCCGCCCGCGGCCAAGCGCGATGTCCTCGGCCCGGACCTCGGATGCCAGGCGCGCGATCAGCGCGGCGCTCAGCAGCGACAACGCCGCCCATGGCAGGCTTCGGGCATTTGGACCGCCATCCCCGAAGCCCCAGAGCGGCACCTGACTGGAACAGAGCGCCAGCCCCGCCAGCGCCGCGCCAAGCAGCATCAGGAATGTCAGCCGCCGCAAACCGACGCGCACGGGGCGCGACGTTTCCTGCCGTTGGCTCACTGCGACTGACCCATGCTTTCCCCGATGGCACGGTAGCTTTCGAGATTGGCCGCGATCGTCTCGGCCATCTCTTCGCCGCTCATGATGCGGACGGGCTGGTTCAGCTTGGTCATGAACTGAGCGAATTCCTCGGTCTCGGCGATCTGCATGAAGACGGTCTCGAGCTTCTGGACGATCTCGGGCGCGGTGCCGGCGGGGGCCATGACCCCGACCATCGAGGGAAATTCGACATCATAGCCCGCATCGCGCAGCGTCGGGACATCGACGAAATCGGGATCGGCCTCGGGGTCCAGAACGGCCAGCAGCTTGAGCTGACCGTCCTGCACCAGATCGCGATAGGCCGGCACAAGGGCGACATCGACGTGATCGCCTAAGACCGCCGCCGTGGCCGAGGATGCCCCGTCGAACGGCACATGCTGCAGCTTTGCGCCGGTTTCCTTGGCTAGCTTTTCGAAGGCCAGATGCGCGCCACCCATGGCGCCTGCGGTCCCGTAGGTGACGGTCCCGTCCGTCTTGGCGGCCTCGATTAGCTGGTCCAGCGTGTCATAGGGCGCCTCGGCAGGAACGAGTACGCCGTGATAAGGCCCGGAATAGTTCATGATCGACACGAAATCGCCGAGCGGATCGTAACCCGTGTCCCGCAGCGCCGGCGTGACGAAGCTTGGCGAGGACGTCGTCGCGATCAGCGTGTACCCATCGGGATTGGCCGAAGCGACGGCGCGCATCGCGTTCGTGCCGCTGCCGCCGGGGCGGTTCTCGACGACAATGGGCTGGCCCAGCTCGGCCTCGGCCATCCGCGCAAGCTGGCGGACCGACACGTCCGTGGTGCCACCTGCGGCATAGGGCACGATCATCGCGATTGTCTGCGCGGGCCAGTCGGCGGCCTGCGCCGTTCCCATGACAGCGGTCATACCAATCATAGATCCGACTGCGGCACTGGTGATGCTGTGGATATGGCGCATGCTTTCCTCCCAGAAGCAAGTTATGAACAGGATGGGCGTGCTCTGCTCCGGTCACATACAGTGAAAATCCGCCGCTGACTTTCGTCCCAAGGTTCAGCACAACCGCACCTGTCTAAGGGGCGTCATATCACGTAAGATGCTTAATGATAGCTCATTTCAATTAATCTTAAATCAAGAAAATCTAATCTTATACCAGCCATCACCATTGAGACTGCAAGAGATCGGCCGGAGCTCCACCTACTCCAGTCACTTTTTGAGGCATAAATCCGATACAGCTCATTCGGGCCTTACCGCGACGGTCTGGGGCGGTAGCCTCACTTTGATTCTTGCCTGAGCGGGAACATGTCCTCGCCGCCCTGGTGCAGCCGGACGTGATGACGGCGGCACAGCCACCTGACGTTCAGCGGCGCGTCGTAGTGGTCGTGGTGAGCATCCACCCTGTCGTTGCCGCACACTTCGCAGACGCCTTTTTGCAGTACGCCCGACATGAGCGCTCGCTGCACGGCCAGGTGAGCGGTGTACTTGAGCAAGTTGGACCGACGCCAGTTCGTCTGGCGGGTTTCACTTTTTAGAGTCGGCTGGCGGAGAACGTCTACCTTGTCCGTCATCGGCGCTGCGTCCAAGCTATCGGCGCCTGCCAGGCAGTGGCTGGCCTGTGCCGCTGAGACGTACATGCTGGACTGGCTCTCATAAGGCCGATGGTAGCACGAAATGTCCCTGCCCTGCAAAATCTGGCCGGCCACTTGCTGTTGCGTGCCGCGGTTAGGGCGGGCTTCCGCGCGCCCCCAGCCTCGAGGATGGCCCTGACGCGCATTGCATCGGATAGTGGCGCAACGCCCGCACCGGAGACCCGCCCATGAAGCTGCACGTCCTGACTGCCGCC
>JAYZBS010000069.1:0-10346 GCA_036338635.1 Pseudomonadota bacterium
CAGCCAACCTGCCTTTGGCAGGCAGCCCAGCAGTGCCGCAGCACCGGTGTAGCCGCGAACCCAGCCAGCCGGCATGCAGAACCGGATAGGTCGGCCCATTGCACTTGTGACAGCGTGCAACTTGGTGTTCATGCCACCTACTCTTCAGCCGATCTGACGATCGCTGCCCCTGTTCCTTGCACGCATCCTGGAAGCTGTGCAGTGCGCCTTGAGTTAGTCCACGTCGATCATGGTTGTCTTCGGATCGGCGTCCTCGGCAGACAAACCAACCATGATCCGACCGATGACCTCGTCATCGCTCCATCGCTTCCGGCGATTGTGGAGTGTCTTCGCCAGCCCATAGTCCCAGGGCGTCGCACCACCGCAAGCCACTGCGGACGATGATGATAGTAGCGCTTCCAACCCGAAGATCATCGACACGGGGGCGGCCATGGCACTTGCAAAAGAAAGGCAGGAGGCGCGCCGTCTGCGCTTCCGTAAGCTACACCAAGTTACTCATTGCTCTGACCTCCTAGCGAGACCTGGGTCGCGCAATGAGCATGAAGTCAACTGGGCTTAAGCTTCGTGCAGGTTCTACTTGCCTCAAACAACCTATGGTTGCAAATTGGCGTGCTGAAACATAGGAGATTACATGCCATTGAAGCGCAGGATCTGCAGGGTCACCCGGCGTCCGTCGATGACCTGCTTGCCCGCTTCGGTGAAGTTGACGGTGATGCGGTCCCCAATGCGCGATTGCACCTGCCCCTCGCCCCAGTCTGGGGCGCCGGGGTGGCGCACGATCATGCCGGGTTCCAGTATCTCGTTCACGGGCATCTCCTTCGGATATGATGGAAGGTAAGTATTCATGACGCTGGAATCAACGCGCATCGCCCCGGGCGAGCTGGCCTCTCTGCTGGGGTCGCGGCTTTGCCACGACCTCGTCTCGCCCTTGGGCGCGATCGGCAACGGCGTCGAGCTGCTGGAGATGTCGCCCGATTACCCCGGAATCGCCGCCTCGCCCGAAATGCGGCTGATCGCCGAGGCGGTCACCGCCGCGCGCGGGCGCATCCAGGCATTCCGCATGGCTTTCGGGGTGGCCCAGGGCGATCAGCGTGTCAGTCGTGCAGAGGTGCAGCGGCTGATGGACGGGGTGTCGGCGCAGAGCAAGCTGCGCATCACGCTGGACGCCGAGGGCGATTTTGCGCGGGCCGAGGTGCGGATGGTGATGCTGTCGATGATGTGCCTTGAAACCGCGATGCCATGGGGTGGACGCGTGCTGGTGCTGCGCGACATGCCGGGCTGGCGCCTTGTGGCAGAATGCGAACGCAGCAAACTCGACCCCGAGCTGTGGGCGTGGCTTGACGGAGCGGATGGCCGCGCCCCCGCGCCGTCCGAGGTGCACTTCCCGCTGCTGGCGGAAACCGCCGCAGCCGAGGGACGTCGAATTCGCCACGAATTCGACGCCACCGGCGGAGAGATCGCCTTCTAGGCCCGGATCGTTCCGTCGCCAGTCACAAGATACTTGAAGCTGGTCAGCTGCTCGGCCCCGACAGGGCCGCGCGCATGCAGCTTGCCCGTCGCGATGCCGATTTCGGCGCCCATCCCGAACTCAGCCCCATCAGCGAACTGGGTCGAGGCGTTCCGCATCAGAATGGCGCTGTCCAGCGCGGCGAAAAACCGAGCAGCCGCGGCGTCGTCCTCGGTCAGGATCGACTCCGTGTGCTGGCTGCCATGGGTCCGGATATGGGCGATCGCGCCCTCAACACCATCGACCAGTTTCGCGGCGATGATCATGTCGAGGAATTCGTGCCCGAAATCCTCGGGCGCGGCTCTGGTCGTGCCGGTAACCTTCGACAGCTCGCCCTCGGCCCGAACCTCGACTCCGGCCTCCAGCAGGTCGCGGATCAGGACGTCGCCGTGACGTGCGAAGAATTTGCGGTCGATCAGCAGGCACTCGGCCGCGCCACAGATGCCGGTGCGGCGGGTCTTGGCGTTCAGCACCACCCGGCGTGTCTTCGCAAGGTCGGCGGCCCCGTCCGCATAGACGTGGCAGATACCTTCAAGATGCGCAAAGACCGGCACCCGCGCCTCGGACTGAACAAGGCCCACAAGGCCCTTGCCGCCGCGCGGGATGATCACATCGATCAGTCCCTGGGCGCCCAGCATGGCGCTGACGGCGGCACGGTCGCGTGTCGGCACCATCTGGATTGCGGCGTCGGGAAGCTCCGCGGCGCGCAACCCCTCGACCATGCAGGCATGGATCGCGCCTGCCGAATGCAGGCTCTCCGAACCGCCGCGCAGGATCACCGCGTTGCCGGACTTCAGCGCAAGCGCGCCCGCATCGGCGGTCACGTTGGGACGGCTTTCGTAAATCACGCCGATTACGCCGATGGGCGTCCTGACGCGCTGGATGTGCAGCCCGGTCGGCCGATCCCACTCGGTAATCACCTGTCCGACAGGATCGGGCTGATCCGCAACCTCTCTCAGGCCCTTCGCGATACCAGCCAGACGCTCGCCATCCAGTCGCAGCCGGTCCAGCATGGCATCGGACAGCCCTTTCTGGCGCGCGAAATCCAGGTCCTTGGCATTGGCAGCAAGAATATCGTCTATCCGTGAGAGGACAGCATCAGCGGCCGCGTTCAAGGCCAAGGACTTGGCCGCCGATGGCGCCTGCGCCAGCTCGACCGCTGCCGCGCGTGCCGCCTTGCCAAGACTGTCGATCAGTTGCCCGGCTTCTGCCATGTCCTTCATCGCTTCCTCCTGAGGATCGGCGCGAACAGCGCGCCTTCCTTCGGCGTTTGGCCGATCATGAGGCGAATGGCAAGGCAGAGGAGGAAATGGCGCGGTTGACGGGGCTCGAACCCGCGACCCCCGGCGTGACAGGCCGGTACTCTAACCAACTGAGCTACAACCGCGCATTTCTTCGGGCGAATGAGTTGTGGCGCGGTTGACGGGGCTCGAACCCGCGACCCCCGGCGTGACAGGCCGGTACTCTAACCAACTGAGCTACAACCGCCCAACTCATCCCCGGTCGATCGCCCGCCGGGGTGAGGGCGGTTTACGCATGACGCACCGTCCCGTCAAGGGCACATCTGCGCATTTTCCCGCGAAATCGTCATGAACAGGATAAGTGGTTGCAGCATTTTGGGATTCTTGAATTCCACACAGAAAAAGGCGCCACTGAGGGCGCCTTTCCGGATGCCGGACTGAGAGGATCAGTCGTCCAGGATCATATCGTCGTCGAACTCGGGCAGAGCCTCAAGCTCTTCCTCGGTGTAGTTGGTCGCGAAGACAGCGGCGTCACCCCAAAGCGTTGCCTCGTCGAAGTCGACCAGCCGGACAGCCTCGGGGCTGAGCAGCACCGTATGCTCGCCGAGGCCCAGGAAGCCGCCGATATCGGCAGTATAGCCCATGACTTGGCCATCGGCCGAAAGAACCACGTCATCGACCTCGCCGATCTGGTTCCAGTCGGCGGGACGCTCGGTCCCCCAGTCGGCGTTGTCGTCCCACATGGTCGTCGAAGGCTGATTGGTCGTATAAATCGCGCGATCCTCAAACCAGGATGCCGAAATGCCGGGGTTGTCGGCCGACATCATAGTCCCGGCCATACCTTCCGCAGGCATCGCTTCGGCGGCCGGCGTGGTTTCCGTCATGGGGGTTGCGGTCTGCGCAAATGCCGGGCCGGTCAGGGCCAGCGCGGCGGCGGTGATCATCAGATGTTTCATCTCAGCCTCGTACGTTTCTTCATCGACGGCCGCTCGACCGTCTTCGGAGATCCAACGCGTTCTGGCCGCGACCGTTCCGTAGTTTTCAACCATTCTTGCGCGGATGGCTGATGCGGCCGCCGCACACAGGGTGCGGCACGCCCGTCGTCATTGGCCCCGAGATGGGCAGTCCGCGCATCACCCGAACCGCGAGCCATCCGAAGGCCTGCGCCTCGATCATGTCGCCATCCAGGCCGATCTCCTCGACCGGCTGGACGGGGACATCAAGGCGGGCTGACAGGGCGGCCATCAGGGCAGCGTTTTGGCGACCGCCACCGCAGACCAGGACCCGTGCAGGAGGAGCAGGCAGCCAGCGCCACCCCTCTGTAACCGAGGATGCGGCAACCGCCACCAGCGTCGCTGCGGCGTCTGCGTCACCCAGCCTGTCGACCGAGGGCAGGAGGTCGACAAACTGGTCGCGGTCAAGCGACTTGGGTGCCGGCCTGTCGAACCATGGGTGAGCCAGGAAATCCGCCAACACCTGCGCATCAGCCTTTCCCGAAGCGGCCAACGCGCCGCCTTCGTCGCGCGCCAGCCTGCGGCGACGGCGCATCAGGTCGTTCAGCGGCGCATTGGCGGGCCCGGTGTCGAAAGCCACGCAGGCACCCGGCGCTTCCGGTGACGGCGCAGATGGATCGACCCAACTGATGTTCCCGACGCCGCCCAGGTTCAGAAACGCCACCGGCGCCGGCGGCAGGGCCCCCTGCCCGACCGCCCATTCGGCGCAGGCCCAATGAAAGAACGGCACCAGCGGCGCTCCTTCGCCGCCCCTGCGGACGTCCTCGGACCGGAAATCCCAGACGACGGGACGGCCGGTTGCCGCGGCCAGCCTGAAGCCGTCGCCCGCCTGATGCGTGCCGCGCCCGCGCGGATCGTGCGCCAGCGTCTGGCCGTGAAAACCGATCAGCTGGGCCTCGGGGAAGTCGGTCGCAAGATCCGCGTGACTAGCCTCGATCAGCCTGGCGACCTCGGGCACGAGGGGGGCGTCGGGCCAACTGCCCAGGGCGTCGTGCAGGACGGCTGATTCGTTGTCGCCATAGGCCCGGAAGCCGCTTCGCCCGAAGCCGGCGATGCGCACCCCGTCGGTGTCGATCAGCGCCGCGTCCACCCCGTCCAGAGAGGTGCCCGACATCATCCCCAGTGCCCGGATCATCGCGCTTTTCCTTTATGCCCGCAGCCTGTATATCGCGGCCGATCAGAAGGATGAAGCCCATGACCCACCAGCCCCAGTCCGACTTCCTGCGCATCATGACCGAGCGTGGCTATCTGGCCGACTGCACCGATTACGAGGGGCTGGACAAGGCGCTGCTGGCGGGGCCGGTCACCGCCTATATCGGCTATGACGCGACGGCGGCCAGCCTGCATGTGGGGCACCTGCTGAACATCATGATGCTGCGCTGGTTCCAGAAGACCGGCAACCGCCCGATCACCCTGATGGGCGGCGGCACTACGAAGGTGGGCGATCCGTCCTTCCGAAGCGACGAACGCCCCTTGCTGGACGATGCGGCCATCCAATCGAACATCGACGGCATGCAGAAGGTGTTTGCGCGCTATCTGGACTATGGTCCTGAGGGCGCCACGATGCTGAACAACGCCGAATGGTTGGACGGGCTGAATTATCTGACCTTCCTGCGCGATATCGGACGACATTTCAGCGTGAACCGGATGCTGTCCTTCGAATCCGTCAAGTCACGGCTCGACCGCGAACAGTCGCTGTCCTTCCTTGAATTCAACTACATGATCCTGCAGGCCTACGACTTCCTCGAGCTGAACCGCCGCTATGGCTGCCAGCTGCAGATGGGCGGATCGGACCAGTGGGGCAACATCGTGAACGGCATCGACCTGACGCGCCGGGTGGACGACCGCGTGATCTGGGGCCTGACATCGCCGCTGCTGACCACCAGCGACGGTCGCAAGATGGGCAAATCCGCGGGCGGCGCCGTCTGGCTGAACGGAGAGATGCTGCCGCCCTACGAATTCTGGCAGTTCTGGCGCAACACGACGGACGCAGACGTCGGCCGGTTCCTCAAGCTCTATACCGAGCTTCCGGTCGAGGAATGCGACCGCCTGGGGGCACTGCGGGGGTCCGAGATCAACGACGCCAAGGTGCGTCTGGCCAACGAGGTGACGACCTTGCTGCACGGCGCCGAGGCCGCCGCCAGCGCCGAAGCGACCGCGCGCAGGGTGTTCGAGGAAGGCGGGGCCGGCGGTGATCTGCAGGTCGCGCTTCTGCCCGCTTCCGAAGCCGAGGGCGTGACCGTGGCGCAGGCGCTGGTACGCGCCGGCATCGTCGCCAGCGGCAAGGAGGTCAAGCGGCTGGTTGCCGAGAACGGCCTGCGGGTAGACAATGTCGCCGTCAGCGACCCGCAGATGCCCCTGGACGCAGGCGCGCTGGCATCCGGAATCAAGGTGTCGGTGGGCAAGAAGAAGCACCGCATGCTGCAACTGGACCCGGCGCGATAGTTGCCCTCGGCACATGGCTGCCCTGCATCCGTCCTGACCTTGCGTCAGGGCGGTGGCATTCCTGCCCGCAGGCCCATATCTGACCGGCATGGGAGGGACACGACCCGAACCCGGAGACCGAAGATGACCGCAGACCAGAAACCGCTGAGCATTGCCGACCGCAAGCGCAGCATTGAAGCCGACGCCGTGCTTGACCAGATGTTCGGCTATTTTACCCGTGACGATACTCGTCGTCCTGTCGTCGGCGAATTCGACGCGCAGAAGGCGGCTTGAGACGGTGCAGGCCTTTTGCCGGCCCGCCCTGTCGTGGCGGTTCGGCATCATCCTGACACTACGCCGCCCCCCTGTCATTTCCCGCTTGCATCCCGCCCGTCCCGCCCGCACCTAGATCCGGTGAGTGACATTTTTGATGACCCGCACGATCTGGCAGCCTTGGGCTGGTCGGAATTCTTCGCTGCGCAGCTTGCGCCCGGCGAGGGGCATCTGACGCCTGTCCGTATCGCATCAGTCCACCGTTCGCGCTTGGTCGCCAGGACCACCGGCGGGCAGGTGACGCTGGACCTGCCGCCCCAAGCGGGAACGCGGGATTATGCCGTCGGGGACTGGGCGCTGAGCGATCCCAAAACCGTGGTGCGGCGGCTTGACCGGAGGACGGTGCTGCGCCGCCGGACCGAGGATCGGGCTGGCCGGCAGCTTATCGCCGCCAATGTCGACACGCTCTTCATCGTGACCTCGTGCAACGACGACTTCAACCCCGCCCGACTGGAGCGTTATCTTGCTGTCGTCAACGAGGCAGGGGCCGAGCCGGTGATCGTGCTGACCAAGATCGACGCCGTTCCTGACTCCGAACCTTGGCGGCGACAGGCCCTCGCGCTGCAGCGCGATCTCCAAGTCCTGACGCTGAACGCAAAGGACCCGGCGGCGGCGGATGTCTTGGCCCCTTGGTGCGGTCCGGGACGGACGGTCGCCCTGATCGGGTCGTCGGGCGTTGGAAAATCGACATTGCTCAACACGCTGGCCGGCAAGTCCGGCGACCGTGCGCAGGCGACGGGTGGCATCCGCGAAAGCGACGCCAAGGGTCGGCACACGACGACCGCCCGGTCCCTGCATGCGACGGCCTCGGGCGGATGGGTCATCGACACACCTGGAATGCGCACGCTGCACGTCAGCGACGCCGCAGGCGGCCTGCAGACCCTCTTCGCCGAAATCGCAGAACTTGCGCCCCATTGCCGTTTCCGCGATTGCACCCATGCGCACGAACCCGGCTGCGCCGTCCTGGCCGCTGTTGCCGCTGGCCGGCTGTCCGCGGACAGGCTGGAACGGTGGCGCAAGCTGGACCAGGAAAACCGCGCGAACACGCCCGCCACGACCGGGCCCCGCGGCAGGCGCGCGCCCCGCCGCTGAAGCGTGGGAACATCGCCGCATCCGGCCGGTTGAGCAGACATGAAAAATCCTGTCTCCACACGCTGCGGCCGAGGCGCAGCATGAACCCGCCGATGTTGTTCAATGACTGGTCCGGCATCGGGCGAACGTTGTTCGTGGGCTTTGCCGCCTATGTCGTGTTGATCGCAATGCTGCGCGTGTCAGGCAAGCGGACGCTCAGCAAGATGAACGCGTTCGACTTGGTCGTGACCGTCGCCCTGGGTTCGACGTTGGCGACAGTGCTGCTGAACCAGTCGATCCCGCTGGCCGAAGGGGTCGCCGCGCTCGCGCTGCTGATCTTCCTGCAATATGCCATCACATGGTCATCAGTGAGATCGCCGCGCTTCCAGGCGATGATCAAGGCTGAACCGACGCTGCTTGTTCACGATGGCCGCTACCTTGACGATGCCCTGCGACGTCAGCGCGTCACCCAGGACGAGATCGGCGCCGCCATTCGCGCCAATGGACAGGCAGACCTGTCGAATGTTGCCCAGGTGGTTCTGGAAACCGATGGTTCGATGTCCGTGATCCCCCGCTGATCGGCGGGAACATTGGCCAAACCCCGATCGTTAGGCGCAAAAAGGAGATCACCATGACCGAATCCATCACCACCCGCGACCATGACAAGATCCGCAAATGGGCCGAAGCCCGCGACGGCCATCCTGCCAAAGTCGATACCGGAGGCAAGGGCGGCGTCCTGCGCATCGACTTTGGCGAGCCTGAAGACTCTCTGACGCAGATCGACTGGGACGAGTTCTTCGAGATCTTCGACCAGAACGACCTGCAGTTCCTCTACCAGGAAAAGACCAAGGACGGCGGAACCAGCAGGTTCAACAAGTTGGTCGCGGCCGAAAGCTGATCGGGAGAGCAGCGTAATTGGTCAGACGGCATATTGCCGTCTGCCTTGGATCGCACCTTCGGCACCAGCTGCACCGTCACCGAGATGGCCTGTGCGCACCACTATGAGCACAGGTGGCTTGTGCATCGCGTGGGCCACTCTCTGGCTCTCACAAACCGCCGTGGCCATTGTGGCAAGGCGAAATGTTCTATCGTCCCCGCTGCGATTGGCCACCGGCAGACGGTGCCGCCAGCGGCGTTTGCGGGTCAGAGGTGGCTCATTTTTCGCGGTCTCTGGCTCCGCAGCCCGTGTCCTATCTTGTCAAACAGCGGAAGATCAACAATCCGTTCAATCGGAACGGACAGCTTTCGCTGCCAGTTCGGATGTTCATCCACCGTGCTGGGGATGTTGACCGGATCGACCTCGCCGGTGATATCCTCCAACCGCACGGCCAGCAGCCTTGACGGCGAGCGGGCGAGGAACAGGTGAACGGCGGCGACCAGATCCTCGGGCGCGGCGTCAATGTCAGGCGCTGCGCCCGACCACAGCTCTGCTGCCGTCAGATCGTCCAGCAGTTGCGCGCGCTCGATAACACGGGCATCGGCTTGCTCCTGCGCCGCGGGTTGGCCGATCAGGCCATGCTCCAGCCGCAGGCCGATGTCATCGCCGCGCCACCAGCCCTGGAAGGTCGGCAGATCGTGGGTGGACAGGCACGCCATCGCGTCGCGCGGATAGTCTTCAGGCTGAATGAACCCGTCATCGGTCCGCTCGAACAGAAGGATGCGATAGGAGAGGATGCCAACCTCCTCCATGACCTCTCGGAAACCTGCGGGGACATTGCCCAGATCCTCGCCGATGACGATCGTGCGGTTCTGACGAGAGGCCCGCGCCAGGGCATCCAGCATGTCGGCCACTGGATAGCGGGCATAGGTGCCCTCGGGCGGGCCATCGCCATCGGGGATCAGGAACAGCTGCCACAGCCCCATCGCGTGGTCGATCCGCAGTGCGCCTGCCTGAAGGGTCGCCTGCTCCATAAGCTCGGCGAAAGGTGCGGCCTTGCGGGCCGCCATCTCTGTCGGCGACAAGGGCGCAAGGCCCCAGTCCTGCCCGGTCTCGTTGAACCAGTCAGGCGGCGCGCCGATCCGCACACCCGGCACGACCAGGGGATTGCCCCAAGCGCCGGACCCGTCCGATGCCTCGCCCACCGCGAAATCGAGGTAGAGGCCGATTGTCATGCCGGCGCGTTCACAGGCTGCGTCAGCCTCGGCCAACTGACGTCGCGCCGCCTGCTGCAGCCATCGGTGAAAGCGAAGTTCTCCCCCATTGGCATCGGCAAACGCCGCGACGGCATCGCCCTCGGCATCCTGCCACTCGGCCGGCCAGTCGCGCCACCCTGCCCCGTGACCTTCGGCCACCATTCGCGCCGACAGAGCCTCGAACAGCGCATGCCGGCGGAGATCCGCTCCGCCTTCGGTTAGTACATCCTCGCCCGCATCCGGGCGACCGGCATCGTCCCAGATCCGGCGCAGCACCGGCAGCTTCAGGGCTGCGACACCAGAATAGTCGACAAGGTCCGCCTGTCGCAGCGCCTCGGCTCGGGCCATGTCGACCATTTGCGCCTGAAACCCGTGCAGGCGATCCACCGCGATATAGAGCGGATTCAGAAATCGCCGGTTCGATGGCGAGAACGGGCTGCAATGGTCCGGGTTCGACAGAAACAGCGCGTGAAGCGGGTTTAAGCCGATAAAGTCCGCCCCCGCCCTGCCGAGGACAGCGGCAATGTCGGCAAGATCGCCGAAATCGCCGATGCCCCAGTTTCGCCCAGAGCGAAGCTGATAAAGCTGCAGCGCGACGCCCCAGCTTCGGCCCTGATCCGGCAG
>JAYZBS010000070.1:0-29807 GCA_036338635.1 Pseudomonadota bacterium
GCTGGTCTCACCTGCCGACCCGAACGACCCGCCGCGCATGGTGGCGGCAGGGCGCGCGGACCTGGCCGTCAGCTATCAGCCCCAATTGCACCTGTCGCGCCACCAGGGCCTGCCGGTCACGCGGGTCGGGACGCTGATCGAAACGCCCCTGACCTGCCTGGTCGTTCTGGCCGACAGCGGGATCGCGACGCCTGCCGACCTCAAGGACCGCAAGGTCGGCTTCGCCGTCGCCGGCGTGCAGGAGGTCATCCTGAACGCCATGCTGGCCGACAGCGATCTGCAGCCTTCGGACGTCGAGCAGATCAACATCGGCTGGTCCATCGCGCCCGCGCTCATGTCCGGGCAGGTCGACGGGGTGATCGGTGCCTTCCGCAACTTCGAGCTGAACCAGTTGCGGATGGAGGGGTTCGAGGGCCGCTGCCTGTTTCCCGAAGCGCACGGGATCCCCGCCTATGACGAGCTGGTCTATCTGGCCGACCCGTCCCGCATGGATCATAAAGCCGTCGCAGCCTTCCTGGACGCGACCGAACGTGCCACCGCCTTCATCAAGAACGACCCTGACGAAGCATGGCGCATCTTTTCTGCCACCGCGTCCGAACTGCAGACGCCCCTGAACGAGGCGGCCTGGGCGGACACCTGGCCGCGCTTTGCCGGCCGTCCCGCCGCACTGGACGCGGGCCGGTATAAGCGGTTCGAGGCCTTTCTGGCCGAGCGGGGTGCCACGCCGGGCGGTCTGCCGCTGTCGGATTTGGCGTTGGACATCAACGCTTCGGCGGCGCCGTGACGGCCGACTATGGCCGCGCCTTTGCGCTGTGGCGGCAGGCGGCGGGGGCGGACTGGGACCGCTACGTCGGGCATGACTTCGTCCGGCGATTGGCGGCGGGAAACCTGCCGCGCGACAGCTTCATGCACTACCTGCGGCAGGACTATGTCTTCCTGCTTCACTTTGCGCGGGCCTGGGCGCTGGTGATGGCCAAGTCCGACCGCCTGCCCGAGATGCGCGCGGCAGCCGGCATCGCGGTGGCGCTGCTCGAGGAGGAGATGCCACTGCATGTCAGCATCTGCGCGCGTGAGGGCATCAGCCCGGACATGCTGGCGCAGACACCAGAATCGCCGGCAAACATGGCCTATACCCGCTATGTCCTGGCCACCGGCCATTCCGGCGACGTCCTTGACCTTCTGGCTGCGCTTGCGCCCTGCGTTCTGGGCTATGGCGAGATCGGTCGGCGCCATGCCGGCAGCGGCGGCCCCTATGCCGAATGGACCGCGACCTATGGCGGCGAGGATTACCAACGGCTTTGCCGGGATGTTGGGCAGCTGATCGATGCGGCGCTGGATGCGCGGCTAGGAACTGATTGGCCGTCACTTCCCCGCGCGGCCTCGCTGGCGCAGCACTTTGCGCAGGCGACGCAGCTGGAGGCGGCGTTCTGGCAGATGGGCCTTGACCAAACATGAGCGCGCCGGCCCTGCGCCTGCAAGGCGACCTTTGGATCGGTGACAGCCGTCTGGTGCAAGGCCTGGAGATCACTGCGCCCGCCGGGCGCTGGACCTGCCTGCTGGGACCGTCCGGTGTCGGCAAGTCGACACTGGGGCGCCTGGTGGCCGGCCTGCCGGGACGCGCGCGGCTGGAAGGCGACGCGACGGCCGTTCGCGGTGGGGTCTCGATGCTGGCCCAGCAGGATCAGATGCTGCCATGGGCGTCCGCGCTGCAGAACGTGACCCTGGGCGCAAGGCTGAGGGGCGCACCCGTGGACCACTTTCGGGCGCGGGACCTGCTGGACCGGGTGGGGCTGGCAGGATTGCACCAACGTCGCCCCGCCACCCTCTCGGGCGGGCAGCGCCAGCGCGTAGCCTTGGCCCGCACGCTGATCGAGGATTGCCCAGTGGTCGTTCTGGACGAGCCCTTCTCGGCACTCGACGCAGGCACTCGGATGGGGATGCAGGACCTAGCCGCGCGATTACTTGCGGGGCGGACAGTGCTTCTGATCACCCATGACCCACTGGAGGCTGCGCGGCTGGGACATGCCGCCTTCCTGATGACGGCGCAGGGCAGTCGCCCGGTCGAACTTCCCGACGGGCCGGCGCCCCGCGCTGTCAGCGACCCTGCCGTGACGGCGGCGCAGGCCAAGATCTTCGGCGCATTGTTGCAGAGTTTCGCGGCATGACCGGCCATGTCTCGGCACCGCGCCCGCGTGCAGCCGCCGGACGCACCAAACCCGGTGCCGATGCCCAGAAACACAATATCGGGATACCGTTGCCTGACCGGCATTCCAGGCGGACGGTCATCGTGCCGGTTTTGCGCTTCACCGCCACCGCCATCACGCCGCTTCTTCTGTGGCAGGCGCTGGTCTGGATGACGGGGCTGCCGCCCTTCATCCTGCCGGGACCCGCGCGGGTGGCGCAGGCGCTGGCAGACCACGCGCCGATGCTGGCCGAGAATGCCCGCTTTACCGCCGCCAACCTGCTGACGGGTCTGACGGCCGGCATCGCTTTGGGAGTGCTGACGGCCCTGAACCTTGCGGCCTCGCCCTTGGCGCGGGGCTTGATGCGGCCGATGCTGGTCGCGGCGCAGGCCGTGCCGGTCTTTGCGCTGGCCCCGATCGTCACGCTGTGGCTGGGCTATGGGGCTGCGTCGAAGATCGTCATGGTCGTGCTGGTCGTGCACTTCCCGGTGGCGTCGGTTCTTTTCGATGCGCTGATGCGCCTGCCGCAGCCGCTGGAGGATCTGCTGCACAGTCTGCGCGCCACGCCGATGCGGGCGCTGCTGCTGGTGCGGCTGCCTCATGCGCTGCCGGCGTTGGGGTCGGGGCTGCGACTGGCGGCGGTGCATGCCCCTTTCGCGGTGATCGTGGGCGAATGGGTCGGCTCCAGCCGGGGGCTGGGGCATGTGATGCTGATGGCGAACGGGCGCGGCCAGACCGACCTGATGTTCGCGGCGCTCGCCCTGCTGGCCGCGATGGGGGCGACGCTGTTCGCGCTGGCGGACCTGCTGCAGCGCCGAACCGAAAAAGGCCGCCCCTGAGGGCGGCCTCGGATCTTACCACGACGTCAGGACGGCGCCGTCGTACTTGTCCTCGATGAAGGTCTTCACCTCGGGGCTGTGATAGGCCTCGACCAGGGTCTTGACCCACGGCTCGTCCTGGCGGCCCTGCTGCACGACGATGATGTTGACATAGGGGCTGTCGGCCTTTTCCATCGCGATGGAATCTTCCTTGGGCGACAAGCCGGAGGCCAGGGCATAGTTCGTGTTGATGATCGCGATGTCGGCATCGGCCAGCGCGCGGGGCAGTTGCGCCGCGTCAAGCTCGATGAAGCGCAGGCCCTTGGGGTTGTCGCTGATGTCCAGCGGGCTGGGAACAAGGCCCGTGCCCTCGGCCAGGGTGATCAGACCCAGGTCCTGCAGCAGCAGAAGCGCGCGGCCGCCATTGGTCGGATCGTTCGGGATCGCGACCTGCGCACCTTCGGGCAGGTTCGCCATGTCCTCGATCTTGTCGGAGTAGATCCCCATCGGCGTGGTGATGGTGGTGCCCACCTCGACCAGATCGAACCCGCGGTCCTTCATCTGGTTTTCCAGATAGGGGCGATGCTGGAAGCTGTTGGCGTCCAGGTCGCCGTCGGCCAGCGCCTGGTTCGGGACGACATAGTCCGAGAACTCGACGATCTCGATGTTCAGGCCCATGGGCTCGGCGACCTTCGCCACCTCTTCCATGATCTCGCCATGCTCTCCGGGGGAAACGCCCACGGTAATATCTTCGGCCATCGCGGCGGTGCCGAGTGCCAGGGCGGAAACGAACGTGGTTAGTCGCAGCATCGGATTTGTCCTTTCTTGTCTGCGGAAAACTCAGTGGCCGCGGTTGCGCGGGGCGCGGCGGTCGACGCGGGCGGCGATCCATTCGCCAAGCGACTGCACCAGCTGCACCAGAACGATCAGGATGACGACGACGGCCAGCATCACCTCGGGCATGAAGCGCTGATAGCCGTAGCGAATGCCCAGATCGCCCAGGCCCTCGCCGCCGACGGCGCCGACCATGGCGGAATAGCCGATCAGGCTGACCACGGCCAGTGTCAGCCCAAGGGCGATGGCGGGCATGGCCTCGGGGATCAGCACCTTGCGGATGATCTGCAGGGGCGTCGCACCCATGGCGCGCGCGGCCTCGATCAGCCCCCCGTCGACCTCGCGGATGGCGTTTTCGACCAGGCGGGCGATGAAGGGGATGGCGGCCAGCGTCAGCGGCACGATGGCGGCGTTGGTGCCGATCGAGGTGCCGACCAGCGCGCGTGTGAAGGGGATGATCGCAACGACCAGGATGATGAAAGGCACCGACCGCGTGGCGTTCACCACAAGGCCCAGCACCTTGTTGACCCAGGGCGCGCTCAGCAGCTCGCCCCGTTGCGACGTTGCCAGGAATACGCCCAGAGGCAGCCCACCGACCGTCCCCAGGATGGCCGAGACCGCCACCATGTAGAGCGTCTGCAGCGTCGCGTCCCAGAGCAGCGAAATCAGGTTAGCGGACATGGCCAAGCACCTCTGTCGTCAGCCCGTGGCGTTCCAGATAGGCCCGCGCCTGCGCGCCGCGGTCGGCGTCCAGCGACAGAAGCAGGTTGCCGAACGGGTGCGGGCCGACCTCTTCGATGTTGCCGGACAGGATGTTCGCGGCGATCCCCAGATCCGTCGCCAGCCGCGCCAGCATCGGGTCGGTGGCGTGCTGTCCGGCGAAGGTCACCCGGATCACTTCCTGGCTGGGGCCGTCAGGGCGTTCGGGCAGCAGCCGTCCCGCGATGAAGGCGGGAAGCGTCGCACCCGTCACGCCCGACAGGAAGCTGCGGGTCGTCGGGTGGCTGGGCTTGCGGAAGACCTCATAGGTCGGACCAGCCTCGACGATGCGGCCGCCTTCAATGACCGCCATGTGGCTGGCGACGTCGCGCAAGACGGCCATCTCGTGCGTGATCAGCAGGATGGTCAGGCCAAGGTCGCGGTTGATCCGCCCCAGAAGCTCCAGCACCGTCTGCGTGGTTTCCGGGTCCAGCGCACTGGTCGCCTCGTCCGACAGCAGCACCTTGGGGTTCGTGGCCAGTGACCGCGCGATGCCCACGCGCTGCTTCTGTCCGCCCGACAGCTCTGCCGGATAGCGGTCGCCGAGCGCCGATAATCCCACCTGCTCGATCAGTTGGTCGACACGCGGGCGGATCTGTCGGGCGGGTGTGCCCGCGATCTCCAGCGGCAGGGCGATATTTCCCCTGACGGTACGAGAGGCCAGCAGGTTGAAGTGCTGGAAGATCATTCCGACGTCGCGGCGGATCGCCCGCAGCGCCGCACCGCTGGCGCCGCCGACATCGTGGCCACCGACAAGAACGCGTCCCTCGGTCGGGCGCTCCAGCCCGTTCACCATCCGCAACAGCGTGGATTTACCCGCGCCGGACCGGCCGATGATGCCGGTGACGCTGCCCTGCGGCACCGACAGGTCGATATCGGCCAAGGCCCGCACGCGGCTGCCGTCCGCCTTCGGGAAAGCCTTCCCGACGCCATCGAAGGTGATCGCCGCGCCCTGATCCGTGCCGGTCATGCGTGTCCGCCTGCTTCCAGAAGTGAGGGCGCGGGCATGCCTGAAATGATGGCAAAGCGCAAGATCGCCCTGTTGCGCAGCGCCGTGCGGTCGCGAATGCCGGCCCGGTTGGCGCACCCATAGGGGAATGCCCAGACATCCGGCGGCATCCGGCAGGAACACCGTCCGCGCCTGACCCGGCGGCAGCCGAACGTCGTCCTTATTGCGCCGCCTGCGCCATACCGCGCGATAGAAGCGTCGTCAGCGTCATCCGCAACGTGTCGGGCCGGAACGGCTTTTCAATGAGGGGCGCGTGGTCAAAACCCTGCGGCAGATGTTCGCGGCCATAGCCGGAGACGAAGCAGAACGGCACCGACATCTGGTCAAACAGCGCCGCGACGTCGTCCACAGGCTCTCCGCGCAGGTTGCCGTCCAGCAACGCCAGGTCGATTCCCCCGCCCCGCGCAGCGTCCAGCGCATCTTCGACGCTGCGGACGATGTCGGTGACAGTGGCGCCCGCCTCTTCCAGCTCGTGGCGCAGGTCCAGCGCGACCAGCGGCTCATCCTCGACCAGCAGCACGCGGCATCCGTCCAGCGTCGCAGGCCGCCGCTGCGGCTGAACGGGGACGGAGTCCGCAGAGGTCCGGGTGCCGCGCAAAGGGGTCGCACCCTCGGCCAGAACGATGGTCCAGACAACGCCCTCGGGCCGCCAATCGGCCGTGACCGCGCCCGAGTCGCCGCCTCCGGCCGCGCCGATCAAGGTCGTGCCGAACCCCCCGCCCTGCGGCGGCGTGACCGGCGGGCCGCCAGACTCGCTCCAGATCAGGGTCAGCTGGTGATTGGTCAGGTGCCAATCCAGCTCGATCAGCCCCTCCGGGACCGACAGCGCGCCGTACTTGGCCGCGTTGGTGCCCAGTTCGTGCAGCGTCAGCGCCAGGCGCAGCATGGTGTCTGGCGACAGCTCGACCGGGGGGCCGTTCCGCCGCAGCCGGTCGCCGTCCAGCGTGCCCGAGCTGATCTGGTCGTCGATCAGCTGGTCCAGCGGCGCGCTGGCCCATGTCGCATCGGACAGGATCGAATGCGCCCGCGCCAGCGCCTGCAGCCGACCACCGAAGCTTGCTTCGAATTCGTCCAGGCCCTGCGACTGGCGCAGGCTTTGGCGGGCGATGGCCTGAACATTGGCGAGGGTGTTCTTGATGCGGTGGTTCAGCTCTCCGATCAGAAGCGACCGGACCTCCTCGGCCTGCTTGCGGTCGGTGATGTCCAGGATCTGCAGCGACAGCGTCTGCAGCCCCGGCCCTTCGGTCAGGACCGAGCCATAGACCTCGCAGCTGATGGGTCCGACGCCCGCGTGATCCAGTACCATCTCGGCCGAGAAGCGCGGCGCGTGATCACCGGGGGTAGCCAGCCAGCCGCGCAGCACCTGCGCGCCATCCCGATCCAGCCAGCCAGATGCGGTCGCCGAAAAGCCAAGAAGATCGCCGGCGCTGCGGCCGAACATCCGCTCGGCCCCCTTGGACCAGCTACGGATGTCCAATTCGCTGTCCAGCGTCACGAAGGCCAGCGGAGAGTTGTCAGCATGCGCCCGCAACTGCGCCATCACATGGTCGCGGTGGCGGGCGATCTCTTGCATCTCGTCGCGCTGGCGTTCGAGTTCGCGGGCTTGGCGGCCGATGCGGAAGAAAACCTCGGCCTTGGACTTCAGGATGACCGGATCGATGGGCTTGAAGATGTAATCGACCGCCCCGGCCTCATAGCCGCGAAAGCGGCGCGCCTCGTCCATCTCGGCCGCGGTGACGAAGATGATCGGCACGCCGCGCGTCCGCTCGGTCGACCGCATCAGCTCTGCAAGTTCATAGCCGTCGGTGCCGGGCATCTGCACGTCCAGGAAAGCCAGCGCATAATCATGCAGCAGCATCAGCTCCAGCGCCTCGCTGGCGGATCTGGCATGATCGACCACCAGCCCGTCGCGGCGCAGCAGCGCCTCAAGCGCGACGATATTCTCGACGATGTCGTCGACGATCAGGAACCTGATGGGTCTATCGGGCATTGGCAATCTCCTGGCAGGCGGTACGGCGCCAGATCCGGTCGGGTTCGTCGAAGGCCTCGAAGGCCTTGGCGTGGGCGGAAAAGCGCAGCGTCTCATGAGAGCCGAGCGCAAGAAAGCCGCCGCGGGTCAGAGCCTCGGCAAAGAGGCCAAGCGTGCGATCCTGCAGCGCATGATCGAAGTAGATCAACACGTTGCGACAGGAAATCAGATGAACCTCGGAAAACACCTGGTCGGTCGCCAGGTTGTGTTCGGTAAAGACGGTGCGCGCCCGCAGGCTTCGGTCGAAAGCGGCACGGCCATAGGCAGCGGTGTAATAGTCTGACAGCGACCCTATCCCGCCTGCCAGCTGATAGTTCTGCGAAAACACCGGCAGGCGGTCGATGGCATAGACGCCGCTTTCGGCCTTCGTCAGCGCACGGCGGTTGATCTCGGTCGCGTAGAACATCGTCCGGTCGAACAACCCCTCTTCGCGGAAGAGGATCGCCAGCGAATAGAGCTCCTCCCCGTCAGCGCAGCCCGCCACCCAGACCTTGAGCGACGGGAACGTCCGCAAGTGCGGCAGCACCTCGCGCCGCAGCGCCAAGTAATACGCAGGGTCGCGGAAAAGTTCGCTGACCTGCACGGTCATCGCGTCGATGATGTCGGGCAGCACTGCAGGGTCGTGCAGCAGCCGGCCCTGAACCTCGGACAGCGTGGCGCATCCCAGGCGTTCGCAGGCCAGGTTCGCCCGCCTGACCAAGGACGCCCGCGAATAGGACCTGAAATCGTAGTGATAGCGCCTGTTCAGCGCCTCGAGGAACAGGTCCAACTCGATGTCGTCGCCGGGTCGCGCCGGAACGGGATCGACGGTCATCGCGGCATCCATACGCGGGTCAGCGACAGCAGCTTGTCCACGTCGAGCGGCTTTGGCAGATAGTCGTTGGCCCCGGCGGCCAGGCACTGGTTCTGGTCCTCGGCCATGGCCTTGGCGGTCAGCATGATGATCGGCAGCGTCTTCCAGCGGTCCAGCTTTCGGATCTCGCGCGTGGCGGTCAAGCCGTCCATTTCCGGCATCATGACGTCCATCAGCACCAGGTCTACCTTGGGTGCCGCGCCATCGTTCACGCGGCCCAGAGCCTCCAGCGCCTCTCGGCCGTTGCGGGCGATCTGCACGATCGCGCCATGCGGCTCGAAGACGCCGGTCAGGGCATAGACGTTGCGGATGTCGTCCTCGACCACCAGGATGCGCCGCCCCTCCAGCTGGCCGTCGCGATTCAGAGAGGCCGCCAGCATTTCCCGCTGCTTCTCCGGCAGGTCGCTGACGACCTGGTGCAGGAACAGCGTGACCTCGTTGATCAGGCGCTCGGGCGACTTGGCGCCCTTGATGATGATCGACTTGGAATGGCGGCGCAGGCGCTGCTCCTCGGCCTCGGATAGCGCACGGGCGGTATAGACGATGACCGGCGGGAAGGAGGCCGTTCCGTCGCCGCTCAGCTGCTCGAGCAGCTCGAACCCGGATGCGTCGGGCAGCGTCATGTCCAGAACGATGCAGTCTACGGTCTCGGTCCGGCAGATCTCCAGCGCACGGGCGGCGGTGCCGGCGCCGACGGTCACGACCTCGTCACTGGCCAGCAGAGCCTTCAGCCCCTCCATCTGCGCGGGATCGTCCTCGACGATCAGGACGCGGCGGAGGCGCTGTTCCAGCCGCGTCTCCAGCTTGCGGATCGCGGTCGCCAGATGATCGCGCTGCACGGGCTTCAGCATATAGCTGATCGCCCCCTGGGCCAGTGCCTCCTTGGTATAGTCCTCGGCCGACACGACATGGACCGGGATGTGCCGCGTGCTCGTGTCACGCTTCAGCCGGTCCAGCGCCGACAGACCCGAATGGTCGGGCAGCCCCATGTCCAGGACGATCGCCTGCGGAAGGAAATGCCGGGCTGCCTGCACGGCATCGTCGGCGCGGCCGACGCAGACACAGCGGAAGCCCAGTTCGTGTGCCAGATCATAAAGCAGCCGGGCGAACTCGACATCGTCCTCGACCACCAGCATCACGCGGTCGTCGGCGGTGATATCGGCGCGGTCGTCATCCAGCCCTGGCAGGGCATCCAGAACCACCGGGCCGGCATGCTCGACCTCGGGCAGCGGTATGGGCACCTGCTGGCGCTGCGCTGCAGGCCGTTGGCGGGCGGGCGTGGCGGGCAGGATCAGCGTGAAGACGCTGCCGCGGCCCTTCTCGCTGGTCAGCGTGATCCGCCCCCCCAGAAGGTCCGCCAGTTCCCGAGAGATGGACAGACCCAGACCCGTTCCGCCAAAGCGGCGGGAGATGGTGCCGTCCGCCTGCCGGAACGCCTCGAAGACGTTTTCCTGTTGGTCGGCATCGATGCCGATCCCCGTATCCTCGACCGAGAAGGCGACCCCCTGGGCCGCCGGCGCGATGCGCAGCGTCACCCGGCCGCGCTCGGTGAATTTCAGCGCGTTTGAGATGAAGTTCCGCAGGACCTGCTCCAACCGCTGGCTGTCGGTCTCGATCTGCCCAAGGCCCGGCGCGACCTCGGCCACCAGTTGCAGGCCCTTGCTGCGGGCCTGGACCTCGAAGGCGCGGACCAGTTTCTCGGCGACCGCCTGCGGGTCGATCAGGTCGTTCGACACCTCAAGCTTGCCGGATTCGATCTTCGACAGATCAAGGATATCGTTGATCAGCGCCAGCAGGTCCTGGCCCGAGCTTTCGATCGTCTCGGCCCAGCGGACCTGTTCCTCGGACAAGTTGCGGCCGCGGTTCTCCGACAGAAGCCGGGCCATGATCAGAAGCGCGTTCAGCGGCGTGCGCAGCTCGTGGCTCATGTTGGCAACGAATTCGGACTTGTAGCGGCTTTCGCGCGCAAGTTCCTGCGCCTGATCCTCGAGCATCCGGCGAGAACGGGCCAGCGCGTCGCGCTGCTCCTCCATCTCCTGCGTCTGGCTCTCCAGCTGAGAATTCTGTGTCTCCAGCTCGGTTTGTTGGGCCTCGAGGCGGCGCTGGCTGTCCTGCAGCTGGCGGGTCTGCTCCTCCAGCTCCTCGTTCGAGGCGGCCAGCTCCTCTCCGTGGCCGCGCAGTTCCTCGGCCTGACGGCGGGTCTCCTCCAGCAGCTCCTGCAGCTGTTCGCGATACTGCGCGGATCGCAAAGCGACGCCCATCCGGTCGCCGACACCCTCCAGCAGTTCCATCACGCGGCCAGGTGCGGGATGGTCCAGCCCCAGCTCCACCGCGCCGTTCACAAGCTGACCGTCGCGCAGCGGCACGATCACGGAATGCGCTGACCGGCCGCGGGACAGGCCCGACGTCCAGCCAAGCGCCTCGTCAGGTGACAGCGTCAGCTGCAGCGCCCGCCCCTCGGAAATGCACCGCCCCAGATGGCCCTGCCCCTCTGGCAGGCGTGCCGGCAATGCCGCATCGTCGGCGCCCCAACTGGACAAAAGCCGGTGACCGCTGCCGTTCCTGGCATAGACCACGGCCGCCCGTGCCCCCAGGCGGTCGGCAAGGATCGTCAAGACCTGCTTCGCCAGCCGCTCGGGCGAGAGATCCCCCTGCATCCCGCGAGAGACATCGATCTGCGCCTGGTTGACCCACTGGGTGCGCGTCAGCCGCAGCCGATTCAGGATCAGGCTGCGGCCAGTGATCCCCAAGGCCACATAGACCAGCCCCGCCATGCTGCGGTTGAGCGCCGCGACCTGCGGGTCGATCCCCGACCGATCGAGCATGAAGCCTGCCGCCATCGCTACGCAGGCCAGCAGCGCAACGACGATGGGTGCGGTCGGCATCCGCGTGGCCGAAGCCAGCGTCAGGGGCAGTAGATACAGAAGCCAGACCGCCGTTCCCAACGGGAACATCATGTCGAGGGCGAAGATACCGCCAAACGCGGCGATGATGATGCCAAGGATCGGCAGGTCGAGGTTTCTGGTCACAAATGCTCCTGTCGCGCCATTTTCGACGCCATGCGTCGAACGCGCGAAGGTCGCGTTGGTTCGACTTGACGCGAAAAAGTAAAAAGCACCATCCTGCAACATGTGCAAATCCGCAGGCTGGCCAAGATTTCTAACCGCGCCTGTCGGACCTGTCGAGTGGCTTGCGACGCGACGTCAGGTCCGCTTGCGGGCCACCGGTGGCCACATCCGCTGAAAGACCCCGTCGCGGCGGATCAGCGCGTGTTGCAGCGCAGCTCCGACATGGATCGCGATGACGCCGATCAGCGCGAAGGCCGCAACCTGATGGAAGGTGCTGGCGGCCTCGGCCAGCGCCTCGGATCGGGGGACAAGCGCAGGAACGCCCATCGCGTCCAGCGCCTCGATCGGATAGCCGCCGGCGCGTACCCTGACATAGCCGCTGAGGGGCATCGCCACCATCAGCACATAGAGCGCCACGTGGGACGCCGCCGCCGCCCGCCGCTGCCACGACGCCAGCCTGGCTGGAAGATCCGGGGGCCGGTGCGTCAGCCGCCACGCCAGCCTTAGTGCCACGATGACGATCAGCAGGCTTCCCACGTTCTTGTGAAAGATGAACAGGGCGTCCTGGAGGGGGCGCTCCAGCCCCTCCTGCACCATGATCAGGCCGGCGGGGATCATCAGCAGGATCAGCACGGCGACAAGCCAGTGCAGGACACGCGTGGTGGTGCCGTGGCCTTCGGGCAAGCGTTCCATCTGGGCATCCTCTTCCTTTGTGACAGGATAACGACCCTCACCATCCAGACAAGTGGCTGGAACGCCGCTTGACGACACTTGCGGCTGTCATATTGTCGTCCGATGCAAGTCACGCGCGCTGACACCATGAAAGCAGATGCCAGGGCGGCGGGACATGTCCCGGCGCGCCTGCCTGACGGTTTGATGCTGGCGGTCCCGGCCGGGCTGGCGCTGAACCTGGGCGTCGGCGTGCTGGTGACGGGACAGGGCACGGGCGCATTGGTCGCAGGCGTCGGCTATCTGATCGCCGCGGTCATCGTCGCGATCGGGATGAAGCGGCACTATCCCCACGCGCGGATCGGCAGCTGCAACACGGTCACTTTGATGCGAACCGCGCTGACGACGGCACTGCTGGCACCGCTGGCCGGCGGAACCGCGGCCGGGTGGACGGTTGCCTTGGTCGCGACGCTGTCCCTGGCGATGGACGGCATCGACGGCTTTCTGGCCCGGCGCAGCGGACTTGTCTCGGACTTCGGCGCACGCTTCGACATGGAGGTCGACGCCGCGCTTGCGCTGATCCTGGCGCTGCATGTGCTGGCCGGCACCCCCGTTGGGCTCGAGGTCCTGGTCCTCGGCGTCATGCGATATGTCTTCGTGGCCAGTGCCCTGGCGCTGCGCTGGATGCGCCGCCCGCTGCCCGTCAGCATGCGGCGCAAGACCGTCTGCGTGATCCAGCTGGCGGCGCTGATCGCCCTGCAGGTGCCGCAGGTGCCGGTCGATCTGTCGATCTGGCTGGCACGCGGCGCGTCGCTGGCGCTGGCCTGGTCCTTCGCAAGCGACGTCCTCTGGCTATGGAGACATCGTTGATCCCGCGCGCCTTGATTGCCGTGATGGTCCTGCACCTGCTGACGGCGCTGCCGTCAGAGCCGGCGGGCCTGATGTGGGCTGCCTGGCTGCGCCCCGCACCCGAACTGCCGATCCTGCTGATCGCGCTGATGTCGCTTGGCACGTCGCTGCCCGGACGGGCACTGCGGCTGCTGGCGGTCGTGGCGCTGACGCTGGTGACGGTGCTGCGGCTGGCCGATATCTCGATGCTTGAGACGCTCGGCCGCCGGTTCAACCCGGTGGCCGACCTGCCGCTGATCGACGCCTCGGTCCGGCTGATCTCGGGCAGCATCGGACCCTTTGCGGCGGCAGCGGCGGTTGCGGGCGCGGTCGTGCTGTTCCTGGCGATCGTCCTGGGACTCTGGTGGTCGACCGGCGTCTGGATGCGGCTGGTCACGCATCGGCCGCGGCTGCGCAGTGGCGGCGCCGTTCTGGCGACGGCGCTGACCGCGGCGCTTGTGCTTGTGCAGCCGGCGGGCGTCTCGGCCCCCGTGCCGCAAACCGCGGCCTATGGCGCGGCGCGCATGGACGTCGCCGCCCGCACGATCGAGGAGCTGGCGCAGTTTCGGACCGAGGCGCGGTTGGACCCGATGGCCGACCTGCGCAGCCCGCTGGCCCGGATCGACCGCGACGTGCTGGTGATCTTCCTGGAAAGCTATGGCCGAACCAGCTTCGACACGCCGTTCTACTCGGCCGACCACCTGCCGATCCTGGCCGACGCGCAGGTCCGGCTGGAGGATCTGGGCCTGGCAATGCGGTCGGGCTTCGCCACGTCACCCACCCATGGCGGCCAAAGCTGGCTGGCCCACGCGACCTTCGCCAACGGCCTGCGGATCGACGACCAGACGCGGCACCAGGCCTCTGTCGCCAGTGGACGACGTACGCTGTTCCACTATGCCGCCAAGGCTGGGTTCAGGACCGCGACGGTGATGCCCGCCATCGTTCGCCCCTGGCCCGAGGCCAACACCATGGGCTTCGATCGCATCCTGACGGCCGCCGATCTGGGCTATGAGGGGCTGCCGTTCAACTGGGTCACGATGCCCGACCAGTTCACGCTGACCGCGCTGGACCGGAAGCTTCGTGATGGGAACGATTCCAGGCCGCTGTTCGCCCAGGTGGCGCTGATATCGTCCCACGCACCATGGACGCCGGTGCCTTGGCTTCTGGACTGGAACCTTGTCGATGATGGCCGCGAATTCGACGCGATGGCGCAGGCGGGCGATCCGCCGAGCGTCGTTTGGAAGGACCGCGAACGGGTCCGGGAGCACTATCGCGACACCATCTCCTATGTCCTGCAGACGGTGACGGAATATGCCGAACGCCATGCCGAGGACCCGCCGCTGATCCTGCTGCTGGGCGATCACCAGGCCGCCAGCTCGATCAGTCTTGACGAGCGCCGAGAGGTCCCGCTGCACCTGATTGGCCCGCCTGACCTGGTCGAGGCCGCCGCCGAGTGGGGCCTGACCCCCGGTCTGATCCCGCCGCCGGGCAGCGCCCCCCTGCCGATGGAGGGTCTGCGCGACCGCTTCCTGCGGAGCTTTTCGGGCACCGGTGACGTTCCCCCCGCATGAGATGGATGCGCAGCCTGCAACTTCTGGCCGCGATTGCGGTGTTGGCCTTGTTGTGGGCGGGGCTGGATGGCGCACAGGCGGCCCGGCTGCTGTCGCAGGCGCAGCCCGGATGGCTGGTTGCGGCTCTGACGGCGCTGACGATACAGACGGTCTTGTCGGCGATGCGATGGCAACTGACAGCGGACCAGTTGGGGCAGCGCATTCCCTTGGGCCGGGCGATCGGTGAGTACTATCTGGCGCAGGTGGTGAATCAGTCCTTGCCGGGGGGCATGGTGGGCGATGCAGGACGGGCTGTCAGGGCGCGCCATGTCGGCGGACTGAAGCGCGCCGGCGCCGCTGTGGCGATCGAACGATTGGCGGGCCAGCTGTCGCTGCTGCTGGTCCTGACCGTCGGCGTCCTCTCGGTCACGCTTGCACCTGGCGGGCTTAGCATCCCCGCGCCGCTTCTGGGCCTTTTGGCGTGCATGCTGTTGGTATGCCTTGGCGCCGGATGTGGCCTGCGCTTCGCAGGCGCCCTTCCCGGCCGTGCCCGACTCGTTGCGGCGGATTTGCGGGGCGCGCTGTCGCGGACGCTTCTGGCGCGGCGCGCGCTACCGCGACAGGCTGCGCTGAACCTGGCCATTACCGTCGCGAACCTGCTGGCCTTCGCCGCCTGCGCGCGCGCGACGGGAACTTACATGACACTTGTCGAGGTCGCCGTGCTTGTTCCCCTTATCCTTCTGACGATGATTCTGCCCCTGACCATCAGCGGCTGGGGCCTGAGAGAGGGCGCCGCGGCGGCCCTGTTCCCGATCATCGGGGCCAGCGCCTCGGCGGGACTGGCCGCCAGCATTGCCTTTGGGCTGGTCTTCCTGGCGAGCACCGCCCCCGGCATTCTAATGCTGCTGTCGCGGCAGCACTGCTCTGCCGGGGCGCAGGGCGCGGGGACTGACGGATGACGGCCCGCGCCGCCTTCGCGCTTCCGGGCGACATCGCGACACTGACCGGCGGCTACATCTATGACCGCAGGCTGGTCGAAAGCCTGCGCGATCTGGGCTGCGATGTCGAGGTGATCTCTCTGCCAGCGAGCCTTCCGACGCCTGACGCGGCGGACATGCGGAAGGCGCTGGACCAGCTTGCCGCCTTGCCGGCAGATGTCCCAGTCATTATCGACGGTCTTGCCTTCGGGGCGCTGGAGACGGCAGGGCTGCATCGCGTCATGGCGCCCATCGTCGCGATGATCCACCATCCGCTGGCGCAGGAAAGTGCGCTGCCGGCCGATCTGGCGGACCATCTTTGGCGGACCGAACGCGCGAACCTGACGCTCGCCCGCCACGTCATGGTCCCCAGCCCGCATACCCGCGACATGCTGATCACGCGCTATGACGTCCCGCCCGAGAAGATCACCGTCGTGCGGCCGGGCACCGACCGTCCCGCCGCGCCTCAGGCGCCGGTCGACCCGCCGCTGATCCTGTCGGTCGGCATCCTGCATCCGCGCAAGGGCCACGACGTCCTTGTCGAGGCGCTGGCGCAGCTTGCGGACCTGGACTGGCAGGCGGTCATCGCCGGCAACCCATGGGACGACCGACATGTCGCAGCGCTGCATGGCCAGGTCGCGCAGAGTGGTCTAGGCAAGCGGCTTGAACTTGCGGGCCGCGTCACGCCAGAGCGGCTGTCGCAGCTTTACCGCCAGGCCTCGGTCTTCGCGCTGGCGACGCGGTACGAGGGCTATGGCATCGTCTTCGACGAGGCGCTGTCGCATGGGCTGCCCATCGTCAGCACCCGGACCGGGGCCGTGGTGGACACCGTTCCCGCAGATGCGGGCCTGCTGGTGCCGGTGGATGACCCAGAGGCGCTGGCAGCGGCCCTGCGAAGCCTTCTGACAGACCCGCAGGAACGCACTGTCCGTGCGGCGGCTGCGGCCCGTGCCGGGGCTGCCCTGCCGCGCTGGTCCGATGCGGGGACAACGGCGATGGCGGTGCTGGATGCGCTGCCGCCCGCAGCCCTTGCGTCAACGCCGTAACCGCAGGCCGGGCTTGCGCAGGGGCTGCACGACGTGCATCACTGCGACCGGGTTCACCTGCCGGAGACGCCGATGCGATCGCTGTTCCACCTTGCCATCCATGTCACCGACCTTGACGCCGCGCGGCGGTTTTACGGCGACATCCTCGGCTGTGCCGAGGGACGCTCGACCGACACATGGGTCGATTTCGACTTTTTCGGCCATCAGCTTTCGCTGCACCTGGGCACACCGTTTCCGACGACGCGCACGGGACGCGTGGGCGACCACATGGTGATGATGCCGCACATGGGTGCCGTGCTGCGGCTGGACGACTGGACGGCGCTGGCCGACCGCCTGGCCGCCAAGGGCGTGGCCTTCGATATCCCGCCAGTGGTGCGCTTCGAAGGCCAGCCGGGCGAGCAGCGGACGATGTTCTTCTTCGACCCCTCGGGCAACCCGATCGAGATCAAGGGTTTCGCCGACTTCGATTCGCTCTTCGCCGCATGACGTGGGCCATCACACCACCCGTGCAGCCTTCGGTCCCGGTGCATGGCTGCGCCGACCGCTTTCCCGTGCGCCGCATTTTCTGCGTGGGCCGCAACTATGCCGACCACGCCAGAGAGATGGGACACGACCCCGACCGCGAGCCGCCGTTCTTCTTCACCAAACCCGCCGATGCCTTACTGACAAATGACAAGCCCCTGCCCTGGCCACCGCTGACCCGGGATCTGCATTTCGAGGGCGAACTTGTTGTCGCCCTCGGCGCAGGCGGAACTGACGTCGCCCCCAAAGACGCGGCCGCGCTGATCTGGGGCTATGCGACGGGCAACGACCTGACGCGCCGCGACCTGCAGGCCGAGGCGAAACGGCTGGGTCGCCCGTGGGACATGGCCAAGGGCTTCGACGGCTCTGCCGTCTGCGGAGCGATCCACCCGGCGGCTACTCCGATCACCTCGGGCCGGCTGGAGGTGACCGTGAACGGCGAGGTGCGGCAGCAGGCCTGCCTCTCGCAGATGATTTGGCCCGTGGCCGATGTCATCGCCCATCTGTCGCGGATGGTGCGGCTGGAACCGGGCGATTTGATCTATACGGGCACCCCTGCCGGCGTCGGTCCGCTTCGGGCGGGCGACGAGGTCACCGTGCAGGTCGAGGGGCTGTCGCCCGTGTCGACCCTGATCCAACCTGCGCCCGATGCCAACGGGTCTCAGCCCAGTGCATAGCCGGTGCCGCGCACCGTCCTGACCGGGTTGTCGCCGCCGTTCTGCATCAGCGCCTTGCGCAGCCGACCGACATGGACGTCGATGGTGCGCGTGTCGACATAGATGTCGCGGCCCCAGACACGGTCCAGCAGCTGTTCGCGCGTCCAGACCCGGCCGGGCTTTTCCATCAGCGTCGACAGCAGCCGGAATTCGGTCGGGCCCAGATGCAACGCCTGCCCCGCGCGAAAGACGCGGTGCTCGCCAGCGTCGAGGATGATGTCGGCGAAGCTCAGACGCTCGCCCATCGTAGCGGGGCGGGTGCGGCGCAGCTGCGTGCGCAGGCGTGCCATCAACTCGACCACGGAATAGGGTTTGACCACATAGTCGTCCGCCCCGGTCTCAAGCCCACGGACGCGATCCACTTCTTCGCTGCGGGCAGACAGCATGATGATAGGGATGCTGCGAGTGGCGGGATCGGCCTTGACCTGGCGGCAGACCTCGATGCCCGACACCTTGGGCAGCATCCAGTCAAGGACGATCAGGTCGGGTTGTTCTTCCTGCACCAGCAGAAGGGCATCCTCGCCGTTGTCGGCCACGACGACCTCGAAACCCTCGGCCTCGAGGTTATAGCCCAAGACCTCGCGCTGCGCGCCCTCATCCTCGACGACTAGGACGCATGGGGACTGCCGCGCCATCGGTCAGACCCCCCCCATCGAGGGGATCAACGGGACGCTGTTGCCTTTCGGGCGGGCCTCGTCGGGCAATTCGCCGGTCACCAAGTACACCACCTGCTCGGCGATCGAGGTGGCGTGATCGCCCATCCGCTCGACATTCTTGGCGATGAAATGCAGGTGCATGCACGCGGTTATGTTGCGCGGGTCTTCCATCATGTGGGTCAGGAATTCGCGGAACAGGGCGTTGTACATCTGGTCGACCTCCAGGTCGCGTTGCCGCACGTCCTGCGCCAGGTCGGCGTCGCGGCGGATATAGCTGTCCAGCGCATCCTGCAGCATCTTGTTGACGGCCTGGCTCATCCGGCGCAGCGCCATTCCGGCACCCTCGATCACCGGCATCTGCGACAAGACCTCGGTCCGCTTCGCCATGTTTTTGGCGTAATCGCCCACACGCTCCAGCGAGGCCGAGATCTTGATGACCGCCAGCACCATCCGCAGATCGGTCGCGGTCGGCGCACGTAGGGCGATCAGGCGGGCCGCGTCCTCGTTGATCTGCGCCTCGAGCGCGTCGATTGCAGCGTCGCGGCGGCGAACCTCGTCGGCCAGATCCTCGTCGCGCGTTTCCAGCGCGGTCGAGCCGTCGGTGATCGCCGCCTCGACCATGCCGCCCATCTTGACCACCATCGCCTGGATGGTTTCCAGATCGCGGTCGAAGGCCGAAGAGATGTGCTTGTCGCGGTTCATGTCCTGTCCTTCCGATCCATCAGCCGATGCGGCCCGAGATATAGGCCTCGGTCCGGCTATCCCTGGGTTTGGTGAAGATGTCGTTCGTGTCGCCATATTCAACCAGGTTACCCAGGTGGAAGAAGGCGGTCTTTTGGCTGACGCGGGCGGCCTGCTGCATCGAGTGCGTGACGATCACGACCGAGAACTGTTCGCGCAGCTGGTCGATCAGCTCCTCGACCTGGCCGGTGGCGATAGGGTCAAGTGCGCTGCAGGGCTCGTCCATCAGCAGCACCTCGGGGGCGGTGGCGACGGCGCGGGCGATGCAGAGGCGCTGCTGCTGCCCGCCCGAGAGGCCGGTACCGGGTTCCTGCAGGCGGTCCTTGACCTCGTTCCACAAAGCCGCACCGCGCAGGGCGCGTTCGACGATCTCGTCCAGGTCGGCCTTGTTGCGGGCCAGTCCGTGGATGCGCGGGCCATAGGCCACGTTGTCATAGATCGACTTGGGGAACGGGTTCGGCTTCTGGAACACCATCCCCACCTTGGCGCGCAGCTGCACCGGGTCGACGCGGCGGTCATAGACGTCCTCGCCGTCGAGGCGGATCTCGCCCTCGATCCGGGCGATGTCGATCGTGTCGTTCATCCGGTTGATGCAGCGCAGGAAGGTGGACTTGCCGCAGCCCGACGGGCCGATGAAGGCCGTCACCGTCTTGTCGAGGATCTCGACGTTCACGTCCTTGATCGCGTGCTTGTCACCGTAATAGACCTGCACGTTTCTGGCCGAGATCTTGATGTCCTGCTGGCTCACGTCGGCCTCCGTTCGGGTCGTGTCGTACATTGTTATAGGACCTTCTGGTTTGACTTACCAACGGCGCTCGAACTTGCGGCGCAGGTAGATGGCCAGCAGGTTCATGCACAGCAGGAAGATCAGCAGGATGATGATGGCGCCCGAGGCGCGTTCGACGAAGGCGGGGTCGGACCGTTGGGTCCAGTTATAGATCTGCACGGGCAGCGCGGATGCGGGATCGAACAGCCCCTCGGGCGGGGCGGCGGGAAATTCGCGCACGAACGCCACCATGCCGATCAGCAGCAGCGGCGCGGTTTCGCCCAAGGCCTGCGCCAGGCCGATGATGGTCCCGGTCAGGATGCCTGGCATCGCCAGCGGCAGGACGTGGTGGAAGACCGACTGCATCTTGGATGCACCCACCCCAAGCGCGGCATCGCGGATCGACGGCGGCACGGCCTTCAGCGCCGCACGGGTGGAAATGATGATCGTCGGCAGCGTCATCAACGTCAGCACGAGGCCGCCGACGATGGGCGCAGATTGCGGCAGCCCCGCAAAGTTGATGAAGACCGCGAGGCCCAGGATGCCGAAGACGATGGACGGCACGGCCGCCAGGTTCGCGATGTTCACCTCGATGATGTCGGTCAGGCGGTTCTTGGGGGCGAATTCCTCAAGATAGATGCTGGCCGAGACGCCGATCGGCACCGACAGCACCAGGACCACCAGCATCATGTAGAGCGAGCCGAGGATCGCGACGCCCAAGCCCGCAGCCTCGGGGCGTTGGTCGGACGCATCGGGGTTGGTGATGAATTCACGGTTGAAGCGGGTCACCAGCAGGTCGCGTTCGGCCAGCGCATCCGCCAGCATCAGCTGCTGGGGCGAGATGTTGCTGTCACGCTCGGCGCTGGCCATGGTGACGCGGCCCTTGAAGTACCCGTCGATGCGGCCGTTCACCAGCACGTTCACGTCGACCGTCTGCCCGATCAGTTCGGGGTTGTTCAGCACCCGCGAGCGCAGCTGCGCCGACGCCTCGCGAGAGATCAGGCCGTCGATGTCTTCCTCGGTCAGGCCCTCTATCCGCAGGTCCATGTCGCTGACGGCCTGGTCGAGCGCGGCGTCCAGCACCTGCCCATAGGCCAGCGTCAGGACGCCGGACATCTCGGCCACGTCCCGGTTTCCTTTGGGGTCCAGTCGCTCGGCGTCCAGGGTTACGGGGATTGACAGATACGTCTGGCGGAAAGCGCCCGAACCGTCGCGGATGATCGTCGCCAGCAGGACTGCAAGCGCCACCACGGCGATGCCAATGGCAACCGCGCCATAGGTGCGAAAGCGCTTTTCGGCAGCGTTGCGGCGGCGGGTGCGCGGGTCGACCTCGATCAGCGAGGACCTGCGGGCGGGGGTCGGCCGGGCCGTCCCAGGGATGGGCATGTCGGTCATTCGTACTGCTCGCGGTATTTGCGCACGATGATCAGTGCGACGATGTTCAGGCCCAGGGTGATGACGAACAGCGTCAGGCCAAGCGCGAAAGCCACCAGCGTCTCGGGCGAGGAGAAGTCGTTGTCGCCGGTCAGCTGGCTGACGATCTTGACGGTGATCGTGGTCATCGCCTCGAGCGGATTGAGGCTCATGGTGGCGGCGGCGCCCGCGCCCAGCACGACGATCATCGTCTCGCCGATGGCGCGGCTGGCGGCCAGCAGGACGGCCCCTACGATCCCCGGCAGCGCGGCGGGCAGGACGACCTGGCGCACGGTCTCGGACGGAGTAGAACCCAGTCCCAGCGCACCATCGCGCAGGCTTTGCGGGACGGCGTTGATGATGTCATCGGACAGCGAGCTGACGAACGGGATCAGCATGATCCCCATGACCAGCCCCGCCGTCAAAACCGAGGACGCGGAATTGCCCAGACCCAGGGGCTGTGCGATGGCGTCCCGCAGCAGCGGTCCGACGGTGATCAGTGCGAAAAGGCCATAGACGATGGTTGGAATTCCGGCCAGCAGCTCGACCAGCGGCTTGGCGATGCTGCGGACGCGCGGGCTGGCGTATTCGGATAGATAGATCGCGGCCATCAGACCGATCGGCACCGCGACCAGCAATGCGATGAACGAGATGTAGAGCGTGCCCCACAGCAGCGGCAGCATGCCCAGCTGAGAGTTGCCGTCGAAGCGCGGCGTCCATTCGGTGCCAAAGAAGAACTCGTGCCAGCTGTATTTCTGGAAGAAGCTGCCCGTCTCGAAGATCAAGGAAAGGACGATGCCGGCGGTTGTCGCGATCGCGATCATCGAACACAGGATCAGGAAGGTGAGGACCATCCGCTCGACTGCATTGCGCGCCTGAAATGCCGCGTTGATCCGGCTGACGCCGTAGCCCAGGCCGACGACCGCGGCGATCAGCACAGCGATCCCTGTCGCCGCCGTATCTGCAGCCAGCAGGCCCGACATGCGCAGGACAGCCGCCAGCAGCAGGACCAAAAGCGCCGGAGCGACGGTCAGAAGCGCTACGCTCGCGCCGTGATAGGTCGGTCGGCTGTGCATCAGCCTGATATCCGCGCCGGCCGAGGAAAAGGCGCGGCTGCGGCCGGCCAGGTAGCCAGCGCCTGCCAGAAGCAGCGTGAAAAGCAGAGCCCAGGACATTGGCATCCGGAAGGTCCTTGCTGGAAGAGTGGGACCGGGCGGCCGCGCCGAAAGGTCGGCCGCCCGAGGGTGGCGTTATTGCATGGTCTCTTCGTTTGCGACCTTCTGCTGGGTCGCGGCCAGCTCGGGATCGGCGACCAGTCCGTATTCGGCCAGCGGACCGTCCGGGCCGGCGATCTGGTCGGACACGAAGAATTCGGCGAACTCCTTCACGCCCGGGATCTCGCCGATATGCGCCTTCTTGACGTACATGAACAGCGGACGAGAGACCGGGTATTCGCCCGAGGCGATCGTCTCGGTCGAGGGGGTGACGCCCGACATCGACGCGACCTGCAGGGTGTCGGTGTTGTTTTCATAGAAGGACAGGCCGAACACGCCGATGCCGTTGGGCGAGCTGTTGATGCGGGCCAGCGTCTCGGTATAGTCGCCGTCGATATCGACCGAGCGGCCGTCGGTGCGCAGCGTCATGCAGGCGGCTTCGGCCTCTTCCTCGCCCATCTCGGCGGTGAAGACTTCCAGCGCGCCGGTGTCTTCGCAGCCCTGCAGCATCACCTTTTCCTCGAACACTTCACGCGTGCCGTGGCGGGTGCCGGGGACAAAGGCCAGGATCTCCTGGTCGGGCAGCTCGGGGTTGACCTCGTTCCAGTTCGCGGCGGTGTTGTCGACGACTTCGCCGTCGCGCACGACCTTAGCGGACAACGCGTTGAACCAGTCCGACGGCGTGAACTCGAACGAGTTGCTGTCGGCCAGGTTCGCGAAGACAATCCCGTCATAGCCGATGCGGACCTCGATGATTTCCTCGACGCCGTTGGCAGCGCATTCCTCGATCTCGCTGTCGCGGATCGAGCGGCTCGCATTCGCGATGTCGATGGTGTTCTCGCCGACGCCCTCGCAGAAGCGGCGCAGACCGGTGGACGACCCGCCCGACTCGACGACCGGGGTCGCGAAGTCGGTATTCTCGCCGAACAGCTCGGCAACGATCGTCGAGTAGGGCAGGACGGTCGACGAGCCGGCGATCTGAACCTGATCGCGGGCGGCAGCGGCGCTGGCCGAAAGGGCGATCACGGACAGGGCCGTGGCGGTGAGGCCGATGGTCTTCATGATGTTCTCCGTCAAGGATGGACCTGCGTTGGTGGTGGCACCCCTAACGGCGTCATGTGACGGCTATGTATGAGAAATATGACGGTTTGATGACGAAGGCGACCGCCAAGCCCGATTTTCCACCCAAGGAAGAACCAGTTTCCGGATGCCATTGCAAAGCATCGTGCCCTGCCGCGTCGCTTGCGTGTCACTTCGTGGCATGAGAGGCTTTCGCCCGCAAAGGAACGGAGACGACGATGAACATCCGCTATCTGCACACTATGGTCCGGGTGCTGGACCTGGACAAGACGATGGAATTCTTCCGCCTGCTGGGGCTGAAGGAGACGCGCCGCATCGACAACGACAAAGGTCGTTTCAGCCTGGTCTTCATGGCGCCGCCGGCACAGCCGGAATGCTCGGTCGAGCTGACCTGGAACTGGGACGGCGATGACGGGCTGCCATCCGACAGCCGCCATTTCGGTCACCTCGCCTATCGCGTCGGCAACATCTATGAGATTTGCCAGAAGTTGCAGGACGCAGGCGTGACCATCAACCGGCCGCCGCGCGACGGGCATATGGCATTCGTCCGCAGCCCGGACAACGTGTCAATCGAGCTGCTGCAGGAAGGCGACGCCCTGCCCCCGCAGGAACCTTGGGCCAGCATGGAAAACACCGGCCACTGGTAAGCCAAGGTAGCGCGGGCCGCATGGGCCCGCGCCATCGTCAATAGATATAGCGGATCTGCTCGCTCCAGAACCGCTCGATCCTGCGGTTCTGCAGGTTGACCTGGTCGAGCGGCGGATCTTCCAGCACGCCGGACATCGCAAGACCCTCGGCGTGGCGGATGAACAGCCGCTGGACCGTTTCACGGACGGCCTGCCCCTCGGGCGTCAGCCGCACCCGGACCGAGCGGCGGTCCATGTCGCAGCGTTCGTGATGTACATACCCCATCGAGACCAGCTTCTTCAGGTTATAGCTGACGTTCGATCCCTGATACATGCCGCGCGACCGCAGTTCGCCCGCCGACACCTCTGCCTCGCCGAGGTTATAGAGGATCATGGCCTGCACCGGCGTCAGTTCGCCCCGGTTCAGCCGCTCGAACTCATCCTTGACCAGGTCCAGCATCAGCCTGTGCATCCGCTCCAGCAGCTGCAGCGATTCAAGATAGGCCTCGGTCATGTCCGACACGGCGGCGTCGGCGGCTTGGGGTTGCAACATCGGACGCGTCTCGCGCGGTGCAGGGGCAAACATGGCTTTTTGATGTCCTGTCCTGTTCGTCATGAAGCGAACATGATTGACAAAAGACAATCTTCGGTTAATTGCCGCCGGCTTTTCACCGGTTTTGGCGAAAAGTTTAGCGATCCGAGGACATGCGGCCCCCCGCATGCTGCGCCACCCGATCAAGGATCGGCACCAGCAGCGTCGGTGCCCCACGATCGACGGGCGTATCCGTCCCGATCCGCGCGGTCACCCACAGGTACAGGTCCTGATCGTTTTCACCCAGCATCCGCTCATAAAGGTCCAGCTCGGGGCCGCTGAGGGCACCAAGGCAGTCGTCGGCGAACCGCCCCAGGATCAGGTCCATCTCTTTCATCCCGCGCCGCCAGCTTCGCATGTGCAGCCGCTTCAGACGGTTTTCGGGTGTCTCCATCGTGTCAGCCATGTCCAAGCGCCTCTTCCAGCCGGTCCACCCGGGCCACGGCCTCGGCCAGAACCCGGCGGAGTTCGCGCAGTTCGGCACGCAGGGCCGCACCCGCCGTGGTGTCCTTGGGCCCCGCACCCTCGCCCGTCAACAGCCAGACCAACGAAACGCCGGTGACCGCGGCGATCCGCCCCATCAGCGTCGCGGTCGGTTCCGCCTGGTCCACTTCCCAGCCCTCCAGCGTCTCGGGCCGCAGGCCCAGTTCCTCGGCCAGCGCTTCGATCTGCAGCCCGGCCCCTTCGCGAGCCGCCGTCAGGCGATCCCCCAAGGTTGCCACCGGCTCGGCGTAGCTGTCCATGTCAATCCTCTGCTTGTGGCATCATGCGGCGCAGCGTAAGCCAATGACGCGCCCAGATCAAATCCACGAGGTTCAGATGACCTTCCTCTCCGGCCGGCTCAGCCGCATCAAGCCCTCTCCCACCATCGCGATGACGACGCGGGCAGCCGAGTTGCGGGCACAGGGGCGCGACATCATCAGCCTGTCGGCCGGGGAGCCGGACTTTGACACGCCGGAACATGTCCGCGAAGCCGCTAAAGCGGCCATCGACGCGGGCCACACGCGCTATACCGCCGTGGACGGGACGTCGTCGCTAAAGCAGGCCATCGCCGCCAAGTTCGCCCGCGAAAACGGCCTCGATTTCGCGCCGTCGCAGATCACCGTCGGCACGGGCGGCAAGCAGATCCTGTTCAACGCGCTGATGGCGACGCTGGACGCGGGGGATGAGGTCATCGTGCCAGCCCCCTACTGGGTCAGCTATCCCGACATGGTGCTGCTGGCGGGGGGCGAGCCGGTCATCGTGGAATGCCCGCAGGACCAAGGCTTCCGCCTGACGCCCGACGCGCTCGAGGCTGCGATCACCCCCCGGACCAAGTGGCTGATCCTGAATTCACCCTCCAATCCCTCTGGCGCGGGTTATGATCGTGCGCAGATGCGGGCGATCTGCGACGTGCTGCTGCGCCATTCGCAGGTCTGGGTGCTGGCGGATGACATTTATGAACATATCGTCTTCGACGACTTCAGGTTCTGCACCCCGGCCGAGGTCGAGCCCCGCCTGAGGGACCGCGTCCTGACCATGAACGGGGTCAGCAAGTCATATGCCATGACCGGTTGGCGGATCGGCTATGGCGCAGCGCCCGAGCCGCTGATCAAGGCGATGGCGAAGCTGCAGTCGCAGTCGACCTCGAACCCCTGCTCGATCAGCCAATATGCTGCCGAGGCCGCGCTGGAAGGGCCGCAGGACTATGTTCGGGACAGCCGCGCGGTCTTCCAGCGCCGTCGCGACCTGGTAGTGTCCGGACTGAACGCCTGCCCCGGCCTGAATTGCCCGGTGCCACAGGGCGCGTTCTACGTCTATCCGTCGATGGCCGAACTGATCGGCAGGACCAGCAGCGGCGGCACGCTGATCGGCAGCGACGAAGTCTTCGCCAACGCCCTTCTGGACGAAGAGGGCGTAGCGGTCGTCTTCGGCGCGGCTTTCGGTCTCAGCCCGCATTTCCGCGTCTCGTATGCCACCAGCGACGAGATCCTGACCGATGCGGTCGGCCGCATCCGCCGCTTCTGCGAAGGGTGCAACTGACGCCCGATTGCCTGCGTTGGGGATGACGAGCAGAGAGAAGGACATCCCCATGCTGCCACAGAACACCGTGGTGGTCGTCGCGGACGGCCACGCCGCCACCATCTTCCGCAATCAGGCCAGGCACGGGATCGATCTTGCGGCCACCGAGACGGTCACCCCCGAGAGCCTGTCGGACCCGGCGACCATCCCGCAACTGGACGAAGTCTCGGCCTCGCGGGACGAGGAGGAGGCGGGTTTCGCTGTCCGGCTGACGCGCCACCTGAACGCGATGGTCCTGAAGCACAAGATGGATGATGTGGTCATCATCGCCGACCCATCGACCTTGGGCGTGATGCGCAAGCACTACCACAAGGAACTGCAGCTGCGCCTGCGCAAGGAACTGGCCAAGTCGATGACCAATTCGGACATCCCGTCGATCCAGGAAGCTCTGACCTGACTTCCGGTACGGGCGCTGCAGGGCGCCCGTACCCCTAGAACACGCTGAGGATGAAGAGCGCCGCGATCACTGCGGCGGGAACGCCCAGGAACCACAGCAGGATGCCCCTCATACCAATTTCCCTGATCAAAGGGCGGTCCAGCCGCCATCCACGCTGATTGTCGTTCCGGTGATCTGTGCCGCGGCATCGCTGCACAGGAAGACGGCCGTGTCGCCCAACTGCTCTGTCGTCGCAAAGTCCTTGGATGGCTGGCGTTCCAGCAACACCTTCTCGATCACCTCTTCGCGGCCCATGCCGTACTTTTCCATCGTGTCAGGGATCTGCGCCTCGACCAGCGGGGTCAGGACATAGCCGGGGCAGATCGCGTTGCAGGTGATCGGCTCCCTTGCCGTTTCCAGGCCCGTCACCTTGGTCAGCCCGACGATTCCGTGCTTGGCCGCCACATAGGCCGACTTGTAGGGGCTGGCCGTCAGGCCGTGGGCCGAGGCAATGTTGATCACCCTGCCCCAGCCAGCCTTCCGCATCATCGGCAGCGCCGCCGCTGTGGTGTGGAACGCCGACGACAGGTTGATCGCGATGATTGCGTTCCATTTTTCCACCGGAAAGTCTGGGATCGCGGCGACGTGCTGGATGCCCGCGTTGTTCACCAGGATGTCGCAGGCCCCCGCGGCTTCGACCAACGCGCGGCACTCGTCGCCCGTCGACATATCGGCCTTGACATAGCGCACGTCGACGCCGTGTTCGGCCGCCATGTCGCGGGCCAGCTGATGGTCCTGATCGCTGTCGGTGAAGCTGTTCAGCACCACGTCGGCCCCCGCGCGGGCCAAACGGTGGGCCACGCCCAGCCCGATGCCGGAATTCGATCCGGTGACGATAGCGGTCTTGCCCTTCAGGAATTTCTCGAACATCGGCTGCTCCTACGGTTGCCGGCGGCCGGGGCGCGGGTCGCGCAGGCCGGTTGTGCAGCTGCAGCATGGGCAAAAAAAAGCGCCCGCACAAGGCGGGCGCAAGTCTTGAGGCAGGTTTCATACAGGCAAGAAACCTATCGAGCAGTGATTTATTTATACGCGACTAATCGCCCGAGTCCAACACCCATCTTCCGGGCTTGGTTGACGCACCCTTGCCGAGCCTGTTGATATCTTGGTCAAACAAGAAACGATCAGGCATCGGGCAATGCGAATCTTCAAAAACCTTAACAAATCTCCGGCAGGTGCGCTGGTTGCTGGAATAGTGGTCGCCGCATGCGGTGTTGCAGCAATGCCTCTGGCAACCCATGCAGCGCCGGCACATGGCATTGCAATCTATGGAGAACCTGCGCTGCCACAGGGGTTCGACCATTTGCCGTATGCCAATCCCGATGCGCCGCAGGGAGGAACGATTCGGCTGGCGGAACCCGGTGGGTTCGACTCGCTCAAACCTTGGGTCCTCAAGGGAAATGCGGCCTGGGGCGTCGGCGTCCACGTGACCGAGTCGCTGATGATGCGGTCGATTGACGAGCCGTTCACGATCTATGGCCTTCTGGCCGAGTCCATCGAGACCGCGCCCGACCGCAGCTGGGTCGAATTCACTTTGCGTCCCGAAGCACGCTTTTCCGACGGCAGTCCTGTCACGGTCGAGGATGTCATGTGGTCCTATGAGACGCTTGGGACCCAGGGGCATCCGCGCTATCGTTCCGCATGGTCGCGTGTTGCGGCGATGGAGCAGACGGGCCCACGCAGCGTCCGATTTACCTTCACCGAGCCCGACCGCGAACTGCCGCTGCTGATGGGACTGCGGCCGATCCTGAAGAAGGCCCAGTGGGAGGGGCAGGACTTTGCCTCCTCCAGCCTCGAGCCTCCGATCGGCAGCGGCGCCTATGTCATTGATGAAGTCGATCCCGGCCGCTCGATCTCGTTCCGGCGCAACCCGGACTACTGGGGCCAGAACCTGCCGCTCATGGCGGGCGTGAACAACTTCGACACGATCCGCTATGACTATTTCGGCGATGCCAACGCGATGTTCGAAGCCTTCAAGGCCGGAGAGGTCAATGTCTGGCGCGAGCTGTCGGCGCAGCGTTGGGCGACCGAATACGGCTTTCCGCTGGCTGCGCGCGGTGACGTCGTCAAGGCCGAGATCCCGAACGAACGCCCTTCTGGCATCGTCGGCCTGGTGATGAACAGCCGCAATCCGATCTTCGACGACTGGCGCGTCCGGCAGGCCCTGATCGAGATGTTCAACTTCCAATTCATCAACCAGACCCTGAACGGTGGCGCCGATCCGCGGATCACGTCCTATTTTTCGAACTCGGTGCTGGGGATGGACCACGGTCCGGCCACGGGAAAGGTGGCCGAGTTGCTGGC
>JAYZBS010000071.1:0-4635 GCA_036338635.1 Pseudomonadota bacterium
CGGTCCAGGTCCCCCCGCGTGGTGCCGGTGACGCGCCAGCCCCGTGCCGTCAGCAGGGGCGTCAGATAGCCGGCCGAATAGCCGTGACCGAAGACGAGCATTTCCATGGCGGCACCGTAACGGCCCCCGCGTCCGGGCGCCAGACGCTTGCCTGCGCTGCCGCCTGCTGGCAGGGTCTGTGCCATGCAGCAAGGACATGACCAGATGACGGATTGCCGTTTCCTGCCGGTCGAGACTCCGCCGGCACTCGACCGCCGCGATTATGCCGACGCCACCGAAGCCGTAGCCCGGCTGCGCGCCCTCTATGACCAGGCGACTGGCTTCCTGCTGGAGCATTTTACGCGCATCCTGCACGGCGCGGCACCCCAGGCGCGGTATCGGGCATTCTATCCCGACATCCGCCTGATCATCCCGACGCATGGCAAGGTCGACAGCCGCCTGTCCTTCGGCCATGTCGTCGCACCGGGCGTCTATTCCGCGACCATCACCCGGCCGGACCTGTTCCAGAACTATCTGACCGAACAGGTCGGCCTGCTGATGAGGAACCACGGCGTCTCCGTTTCGGTCGGCATCAGCGACACGCCGATGCCGGTCCATTTCGCCGTAGCCGCGCAGAGCGACCTGGCCGTGCCGCAAGAGGGCGTGCTGGATTTCAGCCTGCGCGACGTCTTCGACGTGCCCGACCTGAACACCATGAACGACGACATCGTGAACGGCGTTGCGGGCCCGATGCCCGACGGCAGCCAGCATCTGGCCGCCTTCACCGCGCAGCGCATCGATTATTCGCTGGCGCGGCTGGCCCACTACACCGCCACCGCGGCCGAGCATTTCCAGAATTTCGTGCTGTTCACCAACTATCAGTTCTATGTCGACGAATTCGAGGCGTTCGCCCGCCGCGTCCTGGCCGAGCCTGAGCTGGGCTATACCGAATTCGTGGCGCCGGGGAACCAGATCATCCACGGGCCGCAGGACCCGATCGAGGTGCTGTCGAAGATGCCGCAGATGCCGGCCTATCACCTCAAGCGCGCGAATGGGCAGGGGATCACGCTGGTCAATATCGGGGTGGGGCCGTCGAATGCCAAGACGGCGACCGACCACATCGCGGTGCTGCGCCCGCATGCCTGGTTGATGGTCGGCCATTGCGCGGGGCTGCGAAACAGCCAGTCGCTGGGCGATTTCGTGCTGGCCCACGCCTATCTTCGCGAAGATCACGTCCTGGACGACGACCTGCCGGTCTGGGTGCCGATCCCCGCTCTGGCCGAGGTGCAGGTCGCCCTGCAGGAGGCTGTGGCCGAGGTGACGCGGTTGGACGGGTACGAACTGAAGCGCATCATGCGGACTGGCACCGTCGCCACCATCGACAACCGCAACTGGGAATTGCGCGACCAGTCGGGCCCCGTCCACCGCCTGTCGCTGTCCCGTGCCGTGGCGCTGGACATGGAAAGCGCAACCATCGCCGCGAACGGTTTCCGATTCCGGGTGCCGTACGGGACGCTTCTCTGCGTCAGCGACAAGCCGCTGCACGGTGAACTGAAGCTGCCGGGGATGGCCACAGACTTCTATCGCACGCAGGTTGCCAACCATCTGCTGATCGGCATCCGGGCGATGGAGAAGCTGCGCGACATGCCGCTGGAACGCATCCATTCGCGCAAGTTGCGGTCATTCAGCGAGACGGCCTTCCTTTGATGCGGCGCCGAAAGCCCAGCAAACGCAGGTTTTCGCGCTAAAGCCGAAAAAGGCTTGATCTGCCCGTCAAAACCGTGTGTAGCAGGCGATATGCCGCAAAAGGCGCAATTTGTGGGCCCGGTGGAACAGGGCAAGAGGAGACAGACCATGGCTACGGCTTCTGCCAAACCGATGACCAAGACCCAGCTGGTGGCGACCCTCGCCGAGGAAATGGGCTCGGACAAGAAAACCGCGACGGCGGCTCTGGACGCGATCACCGCCATCGTCACGCGCGAAGTCGCCGGTGGCGGCGCCGTGACCCTGCCGGGCATCGGCAAGGTCGCCTGCCGCGCCCGCCCCGAGCGTCAGGTCCGCAACCCGCAGACCCAGGAAATGATGACCAAGGCTGCCGACAAGCAGGTCAAGGTCACGATCGCCAAGGCCCTGAAGGACAGCGTCAACAGCTGATCTTGCCTTTATCCGGAAATGAAGGGGTCGTGCCTGCGGGCGCGACCCCTTTGCTTTGCGGCTTCACGCGGGCGTGACGGTCTGCTAGCCGTCTTGCATCACCTGCAAGAAAGGCCCGTCACATGGACATTCGCGCGATCCTGATGGGGCTGGGCTTTGCTGTGATGTGGGCCTCGGCCTTCACTTCCACCCGGATGATCGTGACCGAGGCGCCGCCCCTGATGTCGCTGGCGCTGCGCTTCGCGCTCTCGGGCGTGGCGGGTGTGTTGATCGCGCTGGTGATGGGCCAGACCTGGCGCGGGCTGACGCGCGGCCAGTGGCGGGCCGTGGTCGTGCTGGGGCTTTGCCAGAACGCCCTCTATCTGGGGCTGAACTGGACGGCGATGCAGTGGATCGAGGCCGGTCTGGCGTCGATCATCGCCGCAACCATGCCGCTGATGGTCGCCTTCCTGGGCTGGACGCTGATGGGGGAACGCCTGCGCCGCATGGGCGTCGTGGGGCTGTTCCTGGGCGTCCTGGGGGTCGGCATCATCATGGGCGCGCGGCTGCAGGGGGGCAGCGATCTGACCGGGATCGCCATGTGCTTTGCCGCGGCGTTGGCTCTGGCCGTCGCCACGCTGACCGTGCGCGGCGCCAGTTCGGGCGGCAATGTCATGATGGTCGTGGGCCTGCAGATGCTGGTCGGCTCGCTGACGCTGGGCCTGATCGCTCCCTGGTTCGAGACCTGGCACGTCACCTACAGCCCGCGCCTGGTCTGGGCGTTCCTCTATACCGTGATAGTACCGGGACTGGCCGCGACCTGGGTCTGGTTCCTGCTGGTCGGCCGCATCGGTGCGGTCCGAGCGGCGACCTTTCATTTCCTGACGCCGTTCTTCGGCGTGGCAGTCGCGGCCCTTCTTCTGGGCGAGGATCTGGGCGCGGGCGACGTGATCGGCGTCGCGGTCATCATGGCCGGCATCCTGGCGGTGCAGCTGTCCAAGGCGCCCCCGGTCAAGCGCCCGCCGCCCAGCTGACGGACCCCTGCGGCCATCGGCGGCGTTGAACCCGCGCCAACCCCTGCGATGATGGTGCCATGCGTCCCGACCAGATCCTGCACCCGACCGAGGCCGGGCTCTATTGCCCCCCGGGGGATTTTCATATCGACCCGATCCGCCCGGTCCCCCGCGCGCTGATCACCCACGGGCATGGCGATCACGCCCGCGCGGGTCATGGGGCCGTCATGGCGACCCGTCAGACGCTGGACATCATGGCCATCCGCTATGGTGCCGATTTCACCGAAACCCGTCAGGTGGCCGACGGCCCGATCCGAGTGGGCGATACCACCGTCAGCTTTCATCCCGCGGGGCATATCCTAGGCTCGGCGCAGATCGCGGTGCAGCCGGACAAGGGCCCGAAGATCGTCGTTTCGGGCGATTACTGCCGCCGCCCGAATCCCGTCTGCGCGCCCTATGAACCCGTCCCCTGCGATATCTTCGTAACCGAGGCGACCTTCGGCCTGCCGGTCTTTCGCCATCCCGACCCGCTGCAGGAAATGGCCCGCCTGCGCGCCAGCATGGCCGAATTTCCCGAACGCCAGCACCTGATCGGGGCTTATGCACTTGGCAAGGCGCAGCGGGTGATCTCGCTGGCCCGGCAGGCCGGGATCGACGGTCCCATCGCCATCCACGGTGCGTTGCAGCGGCTGTGCGATTACCACGTCGAACAGGGGATCGATCTGGGCGAACTGATCCCCGCCACTGCCGCCGACGTGCCCGCCCAGCTGGTGATCGCGCCGCCCTCGGCTTTTGCCAGCGCCTGGGTGCAGCGGTTCCGCGACCCCGTCATCGGTTTCGCATCGGGCTGGATGCAGGTCCGCGCCCGCGCCCGTCAGCGCGGGGTCGAGCTGCCCTTGGTCATCAGCGACCATGTCGATTGGCCGCAGGTCACGCAGACCATCCGCGACCTGTCCCCGTCCGAGGTCTGGATCACCCATGGCAACGAAGACGGGCTGATGCGCTGGTGCGAATTGCACCAGATCGCCGCCCGCCCCCTGCGGCTGGTCGGATACGAGGATGAGCCCGAATGAAGGCCTTTGCTACCCTGCTGGAGCGTCTGGCCTTCACCGCCGCGCGCAATGCCAAGCTGCGCATCCTGCGCCATTACCTGAAGCAGACCCCGGACCCCGATCGCGGTTTTGCCTTGGCGGCCCTGACCGGCGATCTGAAGCTGCGCGCCGTGACGCCCAAGCTGTTGCGCGGGCTGATGGCCGAACGGGTGGACGAACAGCTGTTCGCGCTGTCCTATGATTTCGTGGGCGATCTGGCCGAGACCATCGCGCTGCTCTGGGATGCTGACGGCGACGACGACGTTCCCTTGGGCGACGCGGTGGCGTTGCTGTCGGATACGGGACGCGGGGGCCTGCCTGCCGCCATCAGTGGCATGCTGGACCGCCTGGGTCCGTCGGAACGGCTGGCCTTCACCGCCGCGCGCAACGCCAAGCTGCGCCTGCTGCGCCATTACCTG
>JAYZBS010000072.1:0-64289 GCA_036338635.1 Pseudomonadota bacterium
CGACCCGCTGGAGATCCTGGGCGCCAACGGCACCGCGCCCGAGGCGCGCGCCCAGTCGGCTGCCCGCAAGCTGCCCCCGACCGAGCGTCGGGCGCTGGATATCCTCGAAGCGAAGGACAGCTGGACGCGCACGGAAATCCGCAAGCAGTACAAGTCGCTGGTCAAGGACCTGCATCCCGACATGAACGGCGGCGACCGGTCGGACGAGGATCGCCTGTCCGAGGTGGTCTGGGCCTGGGATCAGATCAAGGACAGCCGCTTCATCCGCGATTGACCCCCTGGGGCAAGGGCAAGCGGCTGCCGCCCCCGTCGCTGCGCATTCCCGCAGATATTTCAGGGCCGACGCAGGAGCGGGCGGCGTGACAGACCGATGATCAGCAGGATCTGGGTCAGCGCTGACACGACCGGCGTGTTGCCCCAGCGCATCCACGGGGTCGGCGGCAGGGCGCCCGGCAGGGGCGCGTCAATCTTGCCCTGCGTGTTCAAGGCCAGGCTGTCGCGGACCCTGCCGCGGGCATCGACGACCGCGCTGACGCCGGTATTGGCGGCACGGATCAGCGGCAGGCCCGTTTCGATCGCACGCAGGCGGGCTTGGGCGAGGTGCTGGTAGGGCCCAGAGATGCGCCCGAACCAGGCATCGTTGGTCGCTTGCAGGAGCCAGCCGGGGCGGTCGTCGAGGCCGCGGAGATGCTGCGGAAAGATCGCCTCGTAGCAGATCAGCGGCTGGAAATCCGGAACACCCGGCGCCGAGAGGATATCCGGCCCCGGGCCGGCAGAGTATCCGTTTCCCTGCTGGGCGGCGAAGGCGCTGATTCCCACCTGCGACAGCGCGTCCCCCCAGGGGATGTATTCGCCGAACGGGACAAGGTGGAACTTGTCGTAGACTTGCTCGACCCGGCCGCCTTGCCCGATGACAGCCAGGCTGTTGTAGAACAGGCTGCCGTCGCGACGTTGGATGCCCATGACCAGCGGGGCGCCCGCGGCATCGGACATGGCCGGCAGCACGGCACCGGCCTCATCCAGTAGGAAGTTCACCGCGGTCTCGGGCCAGATGACCAGATCGCGGGGGCCGGGTTCGGCTGAAAGATCGATGAGCCGCTGGAAGAAGACCTGCGACCAGTCGGGGTCCCACTTCAGGTGCTGCGTGGCGTTGGGCTGGACGATCCGCAGCATCACGTCGGTGTCGGCGGGACCGGGCGCAGCCAGTCGCGACAGGCCTGCCGCCCAGGCCGCCCCGGTCGCGAGCAGCGCCAAGGCCAGACCCGGCAGGATGGCGGCGGCGCCGGTCGCGGTCCTCGGTCGCGCCATGTGCGGCAGCATGGCCAGCGCCATGGTCAGGGCACCAAGCCCCGGCGCACCGATCCAGGCCGCCAGTTGGGCGACCGGAGTGTCGATCCAGGCATGACCGATCAGCGCCCAGGGAAAGCCGGTGAAGATCCAGCCTCTCAGCCAGTCGGACAGGATCAGGGCGGCCGCGACGGCCACCAGGCGGCTGCGGCCCGAGGAGAAGCTGGCGGCGGCCCAGGCCGGCAGCGCCCAGAAGAGAGCTCCGCCAAGGGCCATCAGCAGCAGGGCGAAGGGTGCCATCCAGCCGTAGATTTCCGGCTCGACCAGGAAAGGCTCGACAATCCAGGACAGGGCCAGCGCAAACCAGCCGACGCCGGCTGCCAGCGCGTGCCAGAACACCGTTTCCCGACGGGCCGCCATCATGCGCCACAGAAGGATCGAGAACGCGACGGGGGTTATTGCCCAGAGGCCGAAGGGCGCAAGGCCCAGTGCCGCGATGGCGCCCAGTCCGGCGTCAGACAGCAGTCGGCGCAGGGGCGGGCGGCCCCTGCGCGTCAGTCGTGGCAGGTCAAGGCTTGAGACGGCGCCAGCCATCACGCCTCGGCGTCGGCATCCCGCGTCTGTTCGGCGGCAGGCTCGGCCTCGGCCTTCTTGCGACGGGTGCGCTTGGGCTTTTCGGCCGGCTCCTCGGCTGCGGCCTGGGGTTCCGCTTTCTTGCGGCGGGTGCGCGCGGGCTTGGGCGCCTCGGCTTCAGGGGCGGCGGCATCGTCGGCCTTCTTGCGACGGGTTCGCTTGGGCTTTTCGGCCGGCTCCTCGGCTGCGGCCTCGGGTTCCGCCTTCTTGCGACGAGTGCGCGTGGGTTTGGGCGCCTCGGCTTCAGGGGCGGCGTCATCAGTCTTCTTGCGACGGGTGCGCTTGGGCTTCGGCGCGACCTCGGCGGCGGTTTCTGCCGCTTCGGAGGCCGGAGCCTCGGCCTGAGAAGGGGTCTCTGCGGCCGCAGTCACCACCTCGGGCTGTGCCGCAACCTCGGGCGCGGCTTCGGCGGCAGGCGCGTCGGCCTTGCGCCGACCGCGGGACCGGCGGCTGGCGGGCTTGGCTGCGGGTTCGGACTGCGCCGGCTGCGGCCGAACTTCGGCAGCGGGCTCTGCCGCGGGTTCCGACGAGGCAAGCTCGGTACGAAGCTCGACCAGCATGAACTGCGGGACGTGATCGCCCATGCCGACGATCGGCTGGCCTCGGTCATGGCTGCGTCCGTCCTGATCGCGCCCACGACGGCCATCGCGGCGGTCGCCCCGACGCTCATCGCGGCGCGGTTCTTCCCGGCGGGGTTCTGGGTGAGCTTCGGCGCGCGGACGCGCGGGTTCGGGCGCGGCTTCGGCGGCAACCTCGGGCCGGTCGTCGTCGCGGCGGCGGCGGCTGCGGTCGCGTGAGCCGCCCTTGCGGCTTTCGCGTTCGGCCGGTGCGGCCTCGGAGCCGGAGGCAGAGAAGCCGGCCGGAGCCTCGGCCCGGGGCAGGGACGTCTTCAGCAGTCCCTCGATGGCAGTCAGATACTTCTCGTCCGATGGGGTCGAGATGCTGACGGCGGTTCCCAGCCGGCCCGCGCGGCCGGTGCGGCCGATGCGGTGGACGTAATCCTCGGCATGGCTGGGCAGATCATAGTTGAAGACGTGGCTGACGGCCGGGATATCTAGGCCCCGCGCCGCCACGTCGGACGCGATCAGCAGGCGCAGCTTGCCGTCGCGAAACGATTCCAGCGTCCTGGTCCGCTGGCTCTGGTCCAGGTCGCCGTGGATGGGGGCGGCGTCATAGCCGTGCTTGGCCAGAGATTTGGCAACGATGTCCACGTCGGTCTTGCGGTTGCAGAAGACGATGGCGTTCGTCAGGCCCTCGCCCTCGGCATCGATCAGGGCGCGCAGCAGGTCGCGCTTCTGCTTGGCGGCGGCGTCGCGGCGGGCCGGCGCGATCTCGATCAGGCGCTGCGTGATCGTCTCGCTGGCGGTGGCCTGGCGGGCGACCTCGACCCGTTCGGGCGAATGCAGGAAGGTGTTGGTGATGCGCTCGATCTCAGGCGCCATGGTGGCGCTGAAGAACAGGGTCTGGCGCGTGAAGGGCGTCAGCTGGAAGATCCGCTCGATATCCGGGATGAAGCCCATGTCCAGCATGCGGTCAGCCTCGTCCACGACCATGATCTGCACGCCGGTCAGCAGAAGCTTGCCACGTTCGAAATGATCCAGCAGCCGGCCCGGCGTCGCGATCAGCACATCCACGCCGCGGTCGATCAGCTTGTCCTGTTCGCCGAAGCTGACGCCGCCGATCAGCAGCGCCTTGGTCAGGCGGGTGTGCTTGGCATAGACGTCAAAGTTCTCGGCCACCTGTGCAGCCAGTTCGCGGGTCGGGCACAACACCAGCGATCGCGGCATCCGCGCGCGCGCACGACCGCGTCCCAGCAGGGTGATCATCGGCAGCGTGAAGCTGGCCGTCTTGCCCGTCCCGGTCTGAGCGATCCCCAGCACGTCGCGGCCCTCCAGCGCAGGCGGGATCGCCCCTTGCTGAATGGGCGTCGGGCTTTCGTAGCCGGCTTCGTGCACGGCCTGCAGCACCTTGGGGTCAAGCTTCAGATCAGAGAATTTCGTCATTCGGGGCTTTCCATTAAGCCGCGCCCGTTTCCGGCGCGATGCGTTCCATGCCGCGCGCGTCCTGCGCCTGGCGGCAAAGTTGGGACGCAGTCTTCGACGCCCCGCCTTCATGCCTGCCGGATGCAGGCCCGCGTTCCCTAAACGAAAGACGTTGCCGCGTCAATCTTTTGCGTCGGCGGGCCTGATCGGAACCACTGGCCCCGGAACGCGCTTGTCAGCGACGGTGCAAGCGAAGGAGCCCGGATGGAAGGCGAAGTCATTCAGGGCCTGAGCCCGGTGCAGGTGGTGGCGCTGGTGGGTGTCCTTGGCGTGGGTGCGCAATGGCTGGCCTGGCGGCTGAAGCTTCCCGCCATCGTGCTGATGCTGGGCATCGGCCTGCTGGTCGGCCCCGTGCTGGGCTGGTTCCTGCCCGAGCGCGACCTGGGCCCGATCTATCGCCCGCTGATCGCCGTCGCGGTCGCCATCATCCTGTTCGAGGGCGGACTGACCCTGGACTATGCCCGGCTGCGCGACGCGCGTGCGCCGGTGCGGCGGCTGGTTTTCGTCGGCGCGCCACTGGGCTGGGCGCTGTCCGCACTGGTCCTGTGGCTGGCGGTCGGGCTGTCCTGGCAGTCGGCGGCGGTCTTCGGTGGCGTCATGGTGGTGACCGGCCCCACGGTAATCGCGCCCATGTTGCGCCAGGCCCGTCTGCGCACCCGCCCCGCACAGGTCCTGCAATGGGAGGCGATCCTGAACGACCCGATCGGCGTTCTGATCGCGGTCCTCGTGCTCGAGGTGGTGCTGGTCCTGGAAACCGGCGTCTCGGTCGGTGCGGCGGCCTGGCTGCTGGGCACCGGAATCGGCTTTGCGGCGGTGACGGGCTGGGTCGCGGGCAAGGGCATGGCGCTGGCCTTCGCCCGTGCCTGGGTGCCGGAATACATGAAGGTGCCGGTGCTGTTCGTCAGCGTCATCGCCGTCTTCGCCGTCACCGACAGCGTCCTTCACGAAACCGGCCTTCTGGCGGTAACCATCATGGGCATGATGCTGGCCAACGCCAAGCTGTCCTCCTATGTCGAGCTGCACCGTTTCAAGGAACACGCGACGATCCTGCTGGTGTCGGGAGTCTTCGTGCTGATGGCGGCATCGCTGGATTTCGCGACTCTGGGACAGCTGACCTGGCGGGCCGCGTTGTTCGTGGTGTTCACCGTGGCGCTGGCGCGTCCGCTGCAGGTGATGCTGCCGCTGATCGGCACGCAGCTTCCGATGAAGGAACGCTGGCTGATCGCCCTGACCGGGCCGCGCGGCGTGGTCATGGTCGCGGTCTCGGGGCTTTTCGGGGCCAAGCTGGTCGAGGCAGGGATCGAGGATGGCGCGACGCTGGCGCCCCTGTCCTTCATCATCGTGCTGGCGACGGTGATCATCCACGGCTTCACCCTGGCACCCATGGCGCGGCGGCTTGGCCTGTCGGGACCCGAACGTCCGGGTCTCTTGATCGTCGGCGGATCGCCCTTCGCCGTGGCGCTGTCGCAGGCTTTGGAGAAAGCGGGCGTCGACACGCTGATCGCCGACACCAACCGCCAGCACCTGACACCTGCGCGCAATGCCGGGCTTCAGACCTACTATGGCGACATCCTGGGCGAGGCCGCCGAGCATCAGGTCGAATTCATCGCCTATCCGGTCGTCCTGGCCGCGTCGGACAACGACGCCTACAACACGCTGGTCGCCACCGACCTGGGCCCGGACCTGGGCCGCGACGCCGTTTGGCAGATCAGCCGGGTGCGCGACCGTTCGCGCCATGCGCTGCCGGCGCAGCTGGGCGGGCAGCGCCTCGCCGGCCGCCCCACCTTCGAGGCCGTGAACCAGCGCCTGGCCGAGGGCTGGACCCTGCGCAGCACGCGTCTGTCCGAGGAGTACGACATGGACGACTGGCAGGCCGAGCGTCCGGGCGCCGAACCCTTCGCGGTGGTCACCAAGACGGGCGTGCTGCGCTTTGCCGGCCCCGATCAGCCGATCACAGTGCAGGCTGGCGACTGGATCACGGCCTTCGTGCCGCCCGAACTCTCGGAACCGATGGACGCGCCAGATCCGGAACTGGCGGCCGAGGCCGCCGATGTGGCCCGCGAACGGCGCGAGCGGGGCGAAACTGGCAGCTGAGGGGGCTTTCGGTTGACCTCGGGCGACCTCTGGCGTTAACCCGCGGGGGTCAATCAGGAAGCTTCACATGAACCTTTTCACGGATCTCCGCGGCGTCGTCGTCGAGGCGCTGGATCAGATGGCCGCCGCGGGCGAACTGCCCGCAGGCCTGGACACCGCCAATGTCACGGTCGAGCCGCCGCGCGATCCGGCGCATGGAGACATGGCCACCAACGCCGCAATGGTGCTGGCCAAGCCCGCCGGCATGAAGCCGCGCGACATCGCCGACAAGCTGGCCACCCGCCTGACGGACCGGCGCATCGCCGCCGCCGAGGTCGCGGGGCCGGGCTTCCTGAACCTGCGGCTGTCGCCCGTCGTATGGCAGGACATCGTCGTCGCCGCGCTGAGGTCGGGGCCGGACTTCGGCCGTTCCGATCTGGGCGCGGGCCAGAAGGTCAACATCGAGTTCGTCAGCGCCAACCCCACCGGCCCCATGCATGTGGGCCATGTCCGGGGCGCGGTCTTCGGTGATGCCCTGGCGCGGCTTCTGGCCTTTTCCGGCCATGACGTGACGCGCGAATACTACATCAACGACGGCGGCGCGCAGGTCGACGTGCTGGCACGTTCGGCCTATGAACGCTATCGCGAGGCCAACGGGCTGGAGCCTGAAATCCGCGAAGGGCTTTATCCCGGCGACTACCTGATCCCTGTCGGAGAGGCGCTGAAGGCCGAATACGGCGACAGTCTGCTGGACAAGCCAGAGGAGGAGTGGCTGGCCCCCGTGCGCGACTTCGCGACGCAGGCCATGATGGCCGAGATCCGGGGCGACCTGGCCGCGCTCGGCGTGCAGATGGACGTCTATTCCAGCGAGAAGGCGCTTTACGGCACCGGCCGGATCGAAGCCGCGATCGAGCGTCTGCGTGGTATGGATCTGATCTATCGCGGTGTCCTGGAGCCGCCGAAGGGCAAGCTGCCCGAGGACTGGGAAGAGCGTGAGCAGCTTCTGTTCCGGTCGTCCGCCCATGGCGACGACGTCGACCGTCCGATCCAGAAATCCGACGGCGCCTGGACCTATTTCGCACCCGACATCGCCTATCACTGGGACAAGATCGACCGCGGTTTCGATCAGCTGATCGACGTCTTCGGCGCCGACCACGGCGGCTATGTCAAGCGGATGAACGCGGCGGTGAAGGCGCTGTCGAACGGCCGCGTGCCGCTGGACATCAAGCTGATCCAGTTGGTCAAGCTGTTCAAGAACGGCGAGCCGTTCAAGATGTCCAAGCGCGCCGGGACGTTCGTGACGCTCCGCGACGTGGTCGAGGAGGCAGGCGCCGACGTCACCCGCTTCATCATGCTGACGCGCAAGAACGACGCGGCGCTGGATTTCGACTTCGCCAAGGTGTTGGAACAGTCGAAGGACAACCCGGTCTGGTATGTCCAGTACGCCAGCGCCCGCGTCCATTCCGTCCTGCGTCGCGCGGCCGAGGCGGGAATCGACGTCGGCGACGCCGCGCTGGCCGGGGCCGACCTGTCGGTCCTGTCGCACCCGGCGGAACTGGAACTGGCGCGCAAGGTCGCCGAGTGGCCGCGGCTGGTCGAACATGCCGCCCGCGCCCATGAGCCGCACCGGGTGGCCTTCTTCCTCTATGACATCGCATCCGACCTGCATTCGCTGTGGAACCGTGGCAACGAGGACACGTCGCTGCGGTTCATCCAGGATGGCGATCCGGCCACGTCGCAAGGAAAAATTGCGCTCGTCCGGGCTGTTGGCGTTGTGATTTCAAGCGGGCTTGGTATTCTTGGGGTCACGCCGGCGGAAGAGATGCGCTGATCAACAGCGCCACTGCCGGCCGTGGCTGAAGCAGGCAAAAGTGAACCCGGAACAACCGGCAGGCAGGCAGACATGGCAGTAATGGACTTCCGCGAAGGCGGCTATGTGTTCTCGCGTCACAAGGTGAAGCGCGAATTCTCGTATGACCAGGCGGGCTGGACCGACAGCCGCGATGCGGATCGCACCGGGCTGCGGCATGACGCCGCTCCGGCCCCGGACAGCCTGTCGGCACGGCTGGCGCGGCTGACGCATTACGTGGGCGCGGTCGCTTCGGTCGCGCTGATGGTGGTGCTGCTCGCCTGGGGCTGGCAGCTGGTGTCGCGCGACGTGTCGGCCGTCCCGGTCATCCGCGCGGTCGAGGGCGAGGCCCGGACGACGCCCGAGAACCCCGGCGGAGAGCTGACGAACCACACCGGCCTGGCCATCAACACCGTCGCCGGCGGCGAGGCCGAGGCGCCGATCGAACAGGTCGCCATCGCCCCCGCTGCAGTCGAGCTGGCCGAGGACGACGTCGCCATGGGTGAGCTTGGCGCGACTGCGCGCGAGCCGGCGAACCCTTCGGAAACGCCGCTGACCTTCGCCGGAGATCCGGTGATGCCCCTGTCCGACAGCGAAGCCCGCGCCATGGCCGAGGCCGAGGCCGCCGCCGCCGCCGAACGCGCGCTGGCAGACGAAGCGGTCGATCAAGCCGCAATCATTGACGCCCCCGCGACCGAGGGCCCGGTGACTGAGGTGGTCACAGACGAAAACGGCCAGCCCGCCCAGGCCGCCGCCATCGCCGAAGCGCTGGCCCAGGCCCAGGCCCAGGCCAATCCCGGAATTCTCGTCGCCTCGCCCCGCCCGGCGCCCCGCCCGCGGGTGGTGCAGGTGGCCGCAGCTGTGGCACCTGCGCCAGCCGCCGCTGCCGCCCCGGCACCTGCGCCGGCACCTGCGCCTGCGCCCGCTCCGGTCGCCAGCTCTTTCAGCGGTCCGGTCGTGCAGGTCGGCGCCTTTGACAGCAACGACATCGCCCAAGGCGAATGGCAGCGCCTGTCGGGCCGCAACGGATCGCTCTTCTCGGGGAAGGCGCCGGTCATCCAGGAACACCAGTCGAACGGCCGGACATTCTGGCGCCTGCGTGTGGCGGGCTTCGGCTCGCTCAGCGAGGCGCGGCAGTTCTGCTCGGCGCTGCAGTCCTCGGGAACCGACTGCCTGGCACTCGGCGGCTGATGTGGCAGCGAATGCCACGATCCTGGGGGGGATCGGCGGGCTGACCCTGTCGCCCGACGAAGCCTCCTTCTTCCGGGATGCCGATCCGTGGGGGTTCATCCTTTTTGGGCGCAATGTCGACAATCCGCAGCAGCTCTTGCGACTGACCTCGGACCTGCGTGATGCTGTCGGCCGAGAGGCGATCATCACTGTCGACCAAGAGGGTGGGCGCGTCCAGCGCCTGCGCGGGCAGCACTGGGCGGATTGGCCCGAACCTCTGGACCAGGCATCGGCGGGCACGCGGGCGATGTGGCTGCGCTATCACCTGATCGCGCAGGAACTGCGTGCGGTGGGTATCGATTCGAACTGTGCGCCCACGCTGGACGTCGCGCAGGCGCAGACCCATCCGTTCCTGCGCAGCCGCTGCCTTGGCATGGATCCGGCGACGATCGCCGAACTGGGTCGGGCCGCCGCCGATGGCATGCTGGCGGCGGGCGTCCTGCCAGTGATGAAGCACATGCCGGGTCATGGCCGCGCCGTGGCCGACAGTCATCACGATCTGCCCGTCGTCGACGCGCCAGCAGAGGAGCTGGAGCGTGATTTTGCACCATTCCAGGCCCTGAACGACCTGCCGATGGGAATGACGGCCCACATTCGCTTCACCGCACTGGACGATGCGCCGGCGACGGCATCGGCCCGCATGATCGGCCTGATCCGCGACAGGATCGGGTTCGACGGGCTGTTGATGACGGACGACATCACCATGAACGCCCTGTCAGGGTCCGAGGCCGAGCGTGCCGCCGCGGCCATCGCCGCCGGCTGCGATCTGGTGCTGCACTGCAACGGCACGGTGGCGGATATGCAGCCTGTGGTCGCCGCCGCGGGCGCGATGTCGCCCGAGGCCTGCCGCAGGGCCGATGCCGCGCTGGCGCTCCGCCGCCCGGTCCAGCCGACCGACATCACCGCCCTGACGGCCGAGCTTCGCGCACTGCTGGCTTGACAGGGGGACGCTGGGGCAGAACCCTTGAGCGAAGCAAGGAGCGCCGCTTGGCCAGATCCGACGTGCCCTACCTGACCCCCGTTCCGCGGGACGGACTTGATGCCGACCAGGGCGCGCAGCGTCGCGCCGATGAAGCGCTGATCGTCGATGTTGACGGCTATGAAGGCCCACTGGACCTGCTCCTGACGCTGGCCCGGACTCAGAAGGTCGACTTGCTGAAGATCCGCGTGCTGGACCTGGCGGAGCAGTATCTGGATTTCGTTGAAAGCGCCCGCGCCCTGCGGATCGAACTGGCAGCCGATTACCTGGTCATGGCGGCCTGGCTGACCTTCCTGAAATCTCGGCTGCTGCTTCCACCGGACCCCGAGGCCGAAGGTCCCTCGGCCGAGGACATGGCGCAGCACCTCGCATTCCAGCTTGAGCGTCTGGCCGCCATGCGCCGGGTGGCGGCGCAGCTGATGGGGCGCGACCGGCTGGGGCAGTCGCGATTCCCGCGTGGCGCTCCCGAAACCGTCGCCAGAACCCGTCGGACCCAGTGGGAGGCGGGCCTGATCGACCTGATGCGCGCCTATGCGCGTCTGAAGACGAAGGACGAATTCCGCCCGTACGCGTTTGACCGCCATGACGTCTTCACGATGGAACAGGCGCTGGAGCGGCTGCGCCGCCTGATCGGCTTCACCGGAAATTGGACCGATCTGTCGGTCTTTTTGCCCGAGGGGTGGGCCGACGATCCCAAGCGCCGCCGCAGCGCCACTGCCGCGACCTTCGCGGCCTCGCTGGAGCTTGCACGGCAGGGCCGGCTGGAGATACGGCAGGCCGACACCTTCGCGCCCATCAGCTATCGGCACAGACCCCATGACGACCGCGCCTGACTTTCCGCCGCCGCCCATGCCCCAGCAGGAACGCATGGTCGAGGCGATCCTGTTCGCCAGTGCCCAACCCATGACCGTGCGCGACCTGGCGGCCCGCCTGCCGCATGGTTGCGACCCGGCCGAGGCGCTGGCGGGTCTGCGCCGCACCTATCAGGGCCGTGGCGTCGTGCTGGAGCGGATCGGCGACGGCCACGCCTTCCGCACCGCACCGGACCTTTCGTTCCTGATGCAGACCGAGACTGTCGAGAGCCGTCGCCTATCGCGCGCGGCGGTCGAGACGCTGGCGATCATCGCCTATCACCAGCCGGTCACCCGTGCCGAGATCGAGGAGATCCGCGGCGTCGCCGTCAGCCGCGGCACGCTGGATCAGTTGATCGAGATGGAGTGGGTGCGTGTGGGGCGGCGGCGCATGACGCCCGGCCGCCCGGCGACCTATGTTGTCACCGAGACGTTCCTCGATCACTTCGGCCTTGAATCAGCGCACGACCTGCCGGGACTGGCCGAACTGCGGGCCGCTGGCCTGCTTGAATCGCGGCCCCCGGCCGAAGGGTTGGGGCCGCCCCTTGCAGGCACGGGGGGTGACCCCGATATCGAGGACGACGAGCCGGATCTTCCGGCCGAGGACCTCTTCGAGGAGGAGTGAAGGGCGCCGATGAATATGAATCAGCTGTTCAACATGTTCACCCGTCTGCTCGCGCGGCGCGCGATGAACTGGGGAATCAACAAGGGCGTGGACACCCTGTCCGGCAAGAAGCCGGGGCAGCAGGGCCAGCGCCGGGACAAGCAGACCCGCGATTTGGCCCGCAAGATGCGCGCGCTGAGCCGCCTGACCCGCCGCTGACGCCCCTCGCCATTCCCGGCGGCAAGGGCTAGGGCTGCGGGATGACCGATACCGAATTCGACATCTTTCTCGTCGCCACGCCGGGTCTCGAGGCGCCGCTGGCGGCCGAGGCCGCGGCCCTGGGTTGGCGCCCCGTGATCCAACCCGGCGGCGTCACCATCCTCGGCACCTGGCGCGACGTCTGGCGCGCCAACCTGATGCTGCGCGGCGCGACGCGGGTGCTGGCGCGCATCGGCGGGTTCCGCGCCATGCATCTGGCGCAGCTGGACAAGCGGGCCCGGAAGTTTCCCTGGGCCGACCTGCTGCGCCCCGACGTGCCGGTAAAGGTGGAAACGGTCTGCCGCGCCTCGAAGATCTATCACGCCGGCGCGGCGACCCAACGGATCGAGCGGGCCATCTCCGAGGAACTGGGTGCGCCCATCGCCGCCGATGCCCCGGTCACGATCAAGGCGCGGATCGAGGATGACTTGGTCACCTTCAGCATCGACACGACCGGCGAGTCGCTGCACAAGCGCGGCCACAAGGAGGCCGTCGCCAAGGCCCCCATGCGCGAGACCATGGCGGCGATGTTCCTGGCCGAGATGGGCTTCGACGGCAGCCAGACGGTCCTGGACCCGATGTGCGGCTCGGGCACGTTCGTCATCGAGGCCGCCGAGATCGCCTTGGGGATGGTCGCCGGACGCAGCCGCGGATTCGCGTTCCAGCAGCTGGCGAATTTTGACCCCTCCGCCATGGCCCGTCTGGCATCCGCCCCACCCCGCGACACCCCTGTCCGCTTTTTCGGCAGCGACAGGGACCCCGGCGCCGTCAGGATGAGCCGCGCCAACGCTGAACGCGCCGGCGTCGGCCAGATCGCCAGTTTTGATGTCGGTCAGATAGGTGATCTGCAACGCCCCGACTGCCCCCCCGGCATCGTCATCCTGAACCCGCCCTATGGCACCAGGATCGGCAACAAGGGGCCGCTGTTCGGCCTGCACGCACAGATGGGCGAGGTGTTCCGCAGCCACTTTCAAAGCTGGCGCATCGGCATCGTCACCAGCGAGGCGGGGCTGGCGAAGGCAACAGGGCTGCCTTGGCAGGCGCCGGGACCGATCGTGGCGCATGGCGGCCTGAAGGTCCGCCTGTGGCAGACCGGCCCGCTCTAGCGGAATTGCTTGGCAAGCTTGAGGCCCTGGCCCTGGTAGTTGGACTTGATCCCCTCGCCATAGAGGCGGTCCGGTCGGGCGGCCATGCGTTCATAGACCAGGCGCCCGACGACCTGCCCATGTTCCAGCACGAAGGGAGCCTCGTGGCAGCGAACCTCAAGAACGCCGCGGGCGCCGGTGCCTTCCGGCCCGATACCGAAGCCGGGATCGAAGAAGCCCGCGTAATGAACGCGAAACTCGCCCACCATCGCCAGATAGGGCGCCATCTCGGCCGCGTAGTCGGCGGGAATCGCGACCGATTCCCGGCTGACGAGGATGTAGAACGCGCCGGGGTCGAGGATCAGCCGGCCGTCGGTCGTGTGAAGCTCGTCCCAGAAGTCCCGGGCCGGATAAGCGCCGATGCGGTCGAGGTCGATCACCCCGCTGTGAGGCCGCGCGCGGTATCCGACCAGATCGCCCGCCGCCGGCTTCAGGTCGACGGAAAAGCCCAGCCCCTGGTCGATCAGAGCGGGGCCGCCGCCGACAAGGGGCTCCTGATCGTTCAGCGCGACCAGTTCGCCATCAGACAGCACGGCCTGTCCCCGGCGCAGGCGCAACTGATTCAGCCGCATGCCGGGGCGCACCAGGACCGAAAAGCTGCGCGGGCAGATCTCGGCATAGAGGGGGCCGTCATAGCCCTCTGGCAGGCGATCGAACTCGGTCCCGTCGTCGGTGACCAGCCGCGTCAGCAGGTCCAGCCGGCCGGTCGATGATTTGGCGTTGGCGACGGCCGACACGCTGGATGGTAGGGCGATGCCTTCCTGCAGCGGGACAAGATAGACGCAGCCGCGTTCCAGGACTGCCCCGGCCGTCAGGTCCATCTGGTGCATCTGGAAATCTGCCAGCCGGTCGGTAATACGCTGTCCGCGCCCGGCCAGAAAGCTGGCCCGCAGGCGGTAGGCCGTCGCCCCAAGTCGCAGGTCCAGCGAGGCCGGCTGGATCTGTTCGGGCAGGATTGGGGCATCCGAACGGATCACGCCCGTCCCGATCAGCTTGCGGATTTCGCTGTCGGGCAGAACACCGTTCATTCTGGACACTCTCGGCTGCAGATAAGGGAAACGCCCATCCCCGCAAAGGGACAGGCGTTTTCGGAATGGTCGGGCCGGAGAGATTCGAACTCTCGGCCTTCCGCCCCCCAGACGGACGCGCTAACCAGGCTGCGCCACGGCCCGACGCGCACCGTATAGAGCGATCCGGCAGGCCGGCACAAGGGCCAGAATGCGGAAATCTGCGCCGAATGTCGTGAAGCCGTCACGAAAGTCGAAGCATCGCCTGAACAAGCCGCAGGGCTTGCTCCTGCACCGCATCCGGAGCCAAGGCGTCGACCTGCTGCAGGCGACGCGCTAGGCGGGTCAGACGGTGCAGCCAAAGCGCAGTTGCCCGATCCGAGGGCTCGGCAGTCATACCCCAACCTTCCTTCGGGGGACTTTCCTGCAGGACTGTTCGCGTGTCTGGTTTGGACGACAGGTCTGACGCAGATGCGTCGGCCGGGGCGGCTGTCACTGGCATGGCGGCGGGTCTGTCACCCGCCCAGGAACCGTCGTTATCAGGAAAGGCCGACGTCTGCACCACGCCTTCATCGTGGAGCTTCGACCGGGGGGCTGTCTCTGCGGCGCTCAGGGGCAACCGGGGGTTAGAAAGGGCTGTTGCGGATTCGCGCCAGCATTCGCCATCAACGCCTGACGCCAGGTTGTCGGGCAGATTGGAGCGTTCAGCCGATATCTCCGGCGTCAGACGGGAGAGACGCGCAAGCCCACGGGCGCGCACAGCCTCTCCGCGGTCGGGGGCGAGCGCCATGCGGGCGCCACGGATGGTCAGCCCCTCGTCCCGCAGCAACTCGACCAGACCGGCGGCCAAGGCCAGGTCGGCGGGACGATAGTAGCGGCGCCCGTCGGGTCGTTTCATCGGCCGCAGCAGAGGAAACTGCGTTTCCCAATAGCGCAGGACATGGGGCGCGACGCCGATCAGCTTGGCGACCTCACCGATCGACCGGAATGCCTCGCTGCCCTTTGCCATCCTGCCCGAGTGATCCTATCGCTTGTTGCCTGCGGCCACGCGGTCCTTCATCAGATGCGACGGACGGAACGACAAGACACGGCGGGGGGTGATCGGCACCTCTTCGCCGGTCTTGGGATTGCGGCCGATCCGTTCGTTCTTGTCCCTGACCGAGAAGGTCCCGAAGGACGAGATCTTGACCTGCTCGCCCCGCACCAGCGCGTCGGAGATGTGCCCCAGCACGCTTTCGACCAGCTGTGCCGATTCATGACGCGACAGGCCGACGTCGCGGAACACCGCCTCGGCCAAGTCCATCCGGGTCAAGGTCTTGTCGCCCATGGTCGTCCTCTTGATTACGGGAAGGATGGTTGTCTTTGCAGTCCCTGTCAACGAGGCGGGCGGGGAAATCGTTCCCCGCCCGTGACTTGTCAGTTCCATCAGCCGGATGTCAGTTGGCGCATTCCTGGATCGCCGCCAGGTCGGGGCCATTCGGCGTCCGGCCCAGGTTGAACGGCGCCGAGGCGTCGCGCCAGGTCGAATAGTCCTGGAGATAGCTCAGCTGGCTGGCATAGACCTTGGCCGACAGCGGGTTTTCACATGCGACCTCGGTGATCGTCTCGTTGGCCAGCTGCTGCACCTGCTCCAGCGCGGCATCGTCCAGGCGGGTGATCTCGGTCCCGGCCTCCTGGAACTGGCCATAGGCCTCAGTCGCGCGCTTTTCAGTGAAGGACAGGCTCCAGAGCATGGTGGCATCGGCCGCGATCTTCAGCCGCTCTTGCGTTTCCTCGTCCAGCGCGTCCCAGGCGGCCTTGTTGATCATCACGCCGAAGACCGACGACGACTGGTGCCAGCCGGGCGTGGACCAGAAGTCCGTCACCTGCTGGAAGCCGCCCGAATAGTCCACGTTGGGCGTCGAGAATTCTGCCCCGTCGATCACGCCGCGTTCCAGCGACTGATAGATCTCGCCGCCGGCCATGCTGACCTGATTGCCGCCCAGCTTTTCAAGCAGCTTGCCCTGCTCAAGGCCCGACAGGCGAAGGCGCAGACCCTGCAGGTCCTCCAGCGTGCGGATCGGTTGGCTGACGGTGCGGAAGCCCGATTCGTTGTTGGTCACGCCATAGGGCAGGTAGATCATCCCGAATTTGCCGTAGACCTCGTTATAGAGCTCCTCTCCGCCCCATTCCTGGATCCAGTTCACATAATCGACCGCGTTGAACAGGCTGGCCGTCGTCGCCAGGGGCGAAAAAGCGCTGTCGCGGCCCGCCCAGTATCCCGGCCAGTCGGCGCCGGCCTGAATGGTGCCCGATTCGACGGCGCCGAACACCTCGCCCGCGGGGACCAGGGCGCCGCCCTCGTAGAACTCGATGGTCAGCTTGTCGTCGTCGACCAGCTTGTTGGCCAGATCAACCCAGTGCTTGTCGATCTCGATCAGTTCGAGGCTTGACGGCCAGGTCGAGGTCATCGTCCAGTTTTCCGACAAAGCCGGGGTGGCGGCGGCCATCGCAAGGGCGGCGGCGGTCATCAGATGTTTCATCAAGGTCTCCTCCGTTGGTGAAAGCGGCGCGGGTCAGCCGTAAAGCGTGATGGGCAGCCAGGTGACCAGTGCCGGGAACAGGATCATCAGCATGCACATCAGAAGCACCAGCCCAATGAAGGGCAGAACGCCGACGATGATGTCGCTGGTGGTGACGTCGGGGGGCGCGATCGCCCGCATGTAGAAGAGCGCATATCCGAAGGGCGGCGACAGGAAGCTGGTTTGCAGCACCACCGCCATCAGGACTACGAACCACAATGGGTCGATCCCCATTTCTCCGACCAGGGGCAGGAAGATCGGGAAGGACAGCAGAACGATGCCGGTCCAGTCGAGGAACATCCCCAGGATGAACACGACCAGCAGCATGACGGCGATCAGCGTATAGGGATCGTCGGCCAGCCCGCGGATCAGGTCCTGGCTGGCGCGAAGGCCCCCGGTGATGTTGAAGACACCGGTGAAGGCGGTCGCGCCGACGACGATGAAGAGGATCATCGCACTGGTGCGCCCGGTTTCCAGCAGCGCGGAATAGAAGGTCGCCCACTGGAAGCGGCCGCGCGCGATGACGATCAGCAGGGCCAGGATGGCGCCGATCGCGCTGGCCTCGGTCGCGGTGGCGACGCCGGCCAGCAGCGTGCCCAGGATGCCCAGGATCAGGATGAGCGGGGGCACGGCCTCGACGATCAGCATCCGCCACAGCGCGCCGCGGCTGATCTTTTCCTCCTCGGCGACCTTGGGGGCCCAGTCCGGCTTCAGCCAGGCGATGGCAGTGACATAGAGCGCATACATGACGCCCAGCAGCAGACCCGGGATCATCGCGCCAGCAAACAACTGCCCGACCGAAAGCCCCGGCGCATAGGAGGCCATCAGGATCAGCATGATCGAGGGCGGGATCAGGATACCCAGGCACCCCGATGCGCCGATCAACCCCGTGGCCAGGCGCTTGTCATAGCCGTATTGCAGCATCGGGCGCAGGGCCATCATGCCCATCACGGTGATCGACGCGCCGATGATCCCTGTCGTCGCCGCCAGCAGGATCGAGATGAAGACGACGGCCAGCCCCAGCCCGCCGGTGACGCGGGCCATCAGGTGGCGCAGCGCCTCGAACATGCGGTCGGTGACGCCGCTGTCCGAAAGGAACCGCGCCATCAGAACGAAAAGGGGGATGGCGATCAGGACATAGTTGTCCAGCACGTCTCCGAAGATCCGGTTGATGACGATGCCCAGCACCATCGGCTTGCCGGCGATGAAGGCGCCCAGCACGGCCGTCCCGCCCAGGACGAAGGCCAGCGGGTGGCCCATGAACAGACCCAGAACCAACAGGCCCGACATGACAAGGGCAATCGTTTCACCCGACATCGCGCGGCTCCAGATGGTCGGCCCGGTTCAGGGCAAGTTTCAGCACCTCGCTGATCCCCTGGATCAGCAGCAGGCAGGCAGCGGCGAACATCGACATCTTCAGCGGATAGACCGGAAGCTGGACGGCGCCATAGGTCAGCTCTCCCTGGTTCCACGAGGTCATCGCGAAGTCCCAGCTGCGCCGCGCGAAGATCCAGGCGAAGGGAAAGAAGAAGATCAGGTATCCCGCAATCTCGACCCAACGGCGCAGGCCCGGACCCATGCGCGCGGTCAGCAGGTCGACGCGGACGTGCGACTGGTGGCGCAGCGCATAGCCGCCCAGCATCACGAAATAGAACCCGTAAAGCTGCTTGGTGACATCGAAGGCCCACCGCGTCGGCTGGCCCAGCACATAGCGCATGAACACGTCATAGATGATGATCGCGGCAAAGATGAGCGCGACGACGGACACAATGCGGCCGACGACCTCATTGATGCCGTCGATCAGACGGACGATCGGCAAGATTTCAGCCCTCCCAAGGCGGCAGGGGGCTGTCGCCGCGCCTGCATTGCCGGCAGTCTTTCCGCTGGCCGCGATGGTGTCAACCGGTCCGGAATTGCATTTCGGTCCAGCCGCGCCCATCTTGTTCAGATATATAGGAGAAGACGCATGGCCGGCGGTTGGGCCCGCGACGACGCGGTGAACGAACAGATCGAGATCAGCACGGCCGAGGCCGTTGCCCGGGCGCGGGAGGCGGCCGCCCGGCGCGCCGCGCAGGGCGACAGCGCCACGCATTGCGCCGAATGCGATGAACCCATCCCCGAGGCGCGACGGCTGGCGCAGCCGGGGGTCAAATTGTGCGTGGACTGTCAGTCGGGCCACGACCGGACGCGGCGTCCCGCTGGCGGCATGAACCGCCGTGCCAGCAAGGATGCATTGCTGAAGTGACGCCTACCAGCGCAGGACGACCGAACCCCAGCTGAGGCCGCCGCCGATCGCCTCGGTCACCAGCAGCTGGCCGGGCTGGAAGCGTCCGGCCGTATCGGCCACCGACAACGCCAGCGGAATCGACGCGGCCGAGGTGTTGCCGTGATCGGCGACGGTCAGCACGACCTTTTCCAGCGGCAGGCCCATCTTTTGGGCGGTCGCTGTGATGATCCGCATGTTGGCCTGGTGCGGCACCAGCCAGTCGACGTCGCTGCCCGACAGCCCGGCCTTGTCCAGCGCCGTATGCGCTGTCTTGGCAAGCTTTTCCACCGCATGGCGGAAGACGAGGTTGCCCTGCATCCGCAGCTGCCCGGTCGTGCCGGTCGCCGACACGCCGCCGTCGACATAGAGCAGTTCGCGATAGGTGCCGTCGCTGTTCAGGTCGCTGGAAAGAATGCCGCGGTCGTCGGACGTGCCGGCGCCGTCCTGCGCCTCGACCACCACGGCGCCTGCGCCGTCGCCGAACAGCACGCAGGTGCCGCGGTCCGTCCAGTCCATGATGCGAGAGAAGGTTTCGGCCCCGATTACCAGGACGCGATCCGCCTGACCCGAACGAATCATGGCGTCGGCATTGGCCAGCGCAAAGACGAAACCGGCGCAGACCGCCTGCACGTCGAAGGCGAAGCCGCGCCGCATGCCCAGCCCCGCCTGAACCATCGTCGCGACGGCCGGGAAGGTGAAGTCCGGGGTCGACGTAGCCAGCACGATCCCGTCGATGTCGTCGGCCGTCATTCCGGCGCGGTCAAGCGCTGCGCGGGCGGCGCGGATCGCCAGGTCGCTGGTGGTCTGGCCCTCGGCCGCGAAGTGACGACGCTCGATCCCGGTGCGGGTGCGGATCCATTCGTCGGTCGTGTCCAGCCGGCCCTCGAACCAACTGTTCTCGACGACGCGCTCCGGCAGATAGTGGCCGGTGCCGCGGATGACGGCACGGCGGGTCAAGACGATGCCTCGGTGCCGGTCGGGGCGACCGCGCTTTGCGCCACGCGGGCGGCAAGGCGATCCTGGAAGCCCGACTTGGCCAGTGTGAAAGCCAGCTTGATGGCGGCCGAGACGCCGGTGGCGTCTGCCGAGCCGTGCGACTTCACCACGGTGCCGTTCAGCCCAAGGAAGATGCCGCCGTTCACGCGGCGCGGGTCGATACGCTTTTGCAGGCGCTTCAGCGAGGTCATGGCCAGAACGGCCGCAAATTTCGACATGATGGAGTTCGAGAAGGCGTCCTTGAGGAAATCTCCGACCAGCTTGGCCGTCCCCTCGCCGGTCTTCAAGGCCACGTTGCCGGTAAATCCGTCGGTGACGATCACATCGACGCGCGATGAGGGCAGATCGCCGCCCTCGACGAAGCCGACATAGGTGAAGCTGTCGGTTGCGGCGGCCTCGATCATCTCGTGGGCCTGCCTCAGCTCGGCCCGGCCCTTGTGTTCCTCGGTCCCGACGTTCAGCAGGCCGACGCGCGGCATCTTCACGCCCAGCCCGTTTCGGGCATAGGAGGCACCCATCAGCGCATATTGCAGCAGGTCATGCGCATCGGCGCGGATGTCCGCACCGACGTCCAGCATGATGTTGAACCCCTCGGGGTTCCGCGAGGGCCACAGGCAGGCGATGGCGGGACGGTTCACGCCCGGCAGCTTGCGCAGGCGCAGCATCGACAGCGCCATCAGCGCGCCGGTGTTGCCGCAGGACACGGCGACCGACGCCTCGCCCTGCTTGACCGATTCTATGGCCGACCACATCGAGCTTCCCTCGCCCTTGCGGACGACCTGGCTCGGCTTGTCATGCATCGTCACGACACCTGCGGCATGGCGGATGTCGCAGCGGCCCTGCAGCACCTTGCGGCGCGCGATCAGCCCCGACAGCTCGGCCTCGTCGCCGTGGACGATGAAGCGGATCTCGGGGTTCTTCTCAGCGCTTTCGGCCATGCCGGCGACCACGACCGCGGGACCGCGATCGCCGCCCATGGCGTCAACCGATATCACCACGCTGCCCCCTGTTGCGGAGGCGCGCGGTGCCGGCTTGGTCGCGGTGTCGACGGTCATCAGGGGACGCTGCAAGCCCGAATCAGGCCGCGTCGTCGTCCAGGTCGATCTCGTTCGCCTGCGCGATCACTTCGCGGTCGGCATAGTGGCCGCAGGACGGGCAGACGTGGTGCGGACGCTTGAGTTCGCCGCAGTTCGAGCATTCATTCGGATTGCCGGCCACCAGCGAGTCATGCGCGCGACGCATGTTGCGCTTGGAGCGGGTTACGCGATTCTGAGGGACAGCCATGTCACCACCTCGGTTGTCAGGGTGCTGCGCCTTGACGCGAGGGCACCGGAGATTTGAATTCGTAAATGAACCGCGCAGATACGCGATGAACGCCGCGCCCGCAAGCCCCGAAGGCCAGGGGAGGTCGGGAAATTGCGCCGCGTTCCGCCCCCTGTCGCGCGTTTCGAGGTCGATTTCGCCCCCCGAGATGCGCCGGGCGCGGCTTTCGGCGCGGCCTGTGGCGGAGCCGCCACAGTCAGGATTCGTCCGACTTTCCCCCCAGCAGCTTGTCCAGACCCGCGAAGGGGCGGCGGGTGTCGCCAGCCTGATCATCGGGTTGTTCGGGGGACGCAAGCTCGGCCCCACCGGCACGCGGATATTCCGGCAGCGCCAGGCTGAGCGCCTCGACCATGATTGCGGTCAGGTCGATGAAGTTGCCAAGCGGCTCCAGCGTCTCGTCCGGCATCTCGACCTCGTCGCCCTCGGGCGCGGCGACATGAGGGGTGAACTGGATGCGCACGTCGTCGCTGATGTCGCTGCGCACGGGCTTCAGCGTCACCACGCAGGGCTGCGTGACTCGCGCGGCCAGCTTGCCGGTCAGCAGCCAGCCGTCGCGGCCATGGGCGCGAAGCTCGCCCCGGAAGTCCAGGCGCGACAGGGCGTCGATGCCCAGCTCCTCGGCCAGCGCGGCGCGGGTATCGGCGTCCGGCGCCAGATGGAACGGCGTCAGGGTGTTCGGGTTCAGATGCGCGACGCGCAGGCGCTGCGGATGCGATTCGGGTGCGGTCATGGCGGCTTTCGGGATCGTGTAGCGCGGGGCGCGGCCCGCAGATTGACATTCTTGAGCAGGGTGGCCGAGTTTGCTAGGCAGGGCGGGCCGCGTCAACCGCCCCAAGGAGATAACCCCACATGGCCGCCATCAGAAGCCTGATGACACTGGCGTTCCTGGCCATCCTCGGGCTTGCCGCCTGCGCGCCGATCTATCGTAACCACGGCTATGTCCCGCCGGACCTTGAGCTGGCGCAGGTCGTGCCGGGGCAGACGACGCGCGATGATCTGCCGGCGCTTGTGGGGCGGCCTTCGGCGCAGGGTCTATTGACCGGATCGGGGTGGTACTATGTCGGGTCGCGCTGGCGCCGGCTGGGTCCCGCCGCCCCCGAGGAGATCAACCGCGAGGTCGTCGCCATCTCGTTCGCGCCGGACGGCGTCGTCAGCAATGTCGAGCGTTTCGGGTTGGAGCAGGGCCGCGTCGTAACCCTGTCGCGCCGCGTGACCGAGGGCAGCGTTGCCGAGGTTTCCGTCATCGGCCAGCTTCTGGGCAACCTGGGCAACTTCCAGGCCGGGGACTTCATCGACTGACGCTCAGACGGCACGCAGGATACTCTGCGCCAGCCTATGCAGGTCGTCGCGATAGCCGGTGCGCGCCGATGGCTGGTCGGGGTCCGAGGTGATGGCGATAGCCAGCGCCGCCTGACCGGGCGTGGCCGGGAAGACATAGATCATCTGCCCGCCATAGCCCCAGCCATAGCGGACGTCCCGTCCGTCCATCCGGCCCAGGAACCAGCCATAGCCATAGCCTTGGCCGCTGAAGATGCTGGAGGTCCGGCGCTGCCAGCTATCATCGATCCAGTCCTGCGGCACGATCTGGCGCCCGTCCGCCTGTCCCTTCCGCGCATAGGTCGCCCCAAAGGCCAGAAGCGACCGTGTGCTCATCGCCATCTGGTTGCCGCCCAGATAGACGCCCTGCGGATCACGGTCCCAGCCGGTGATCCGGAAGCCCGGGATCGGCGCCAGCCAGTCGGCGGCAACGTCCCGCAGCGGGCGCCCGGTAACTCGCGTCAGGATCGCCGCGACAAGATGCGTCGAGGCCGTCGAATACTGCATCCGCCCGCCGGGGTCCTGCGTGAAAGGCGCGGCCAGCGCCGTCCTGACCCAGTTCGCGCTGCTGACCCAACGGCCATAGTTCGGGCCCGACTGCCTCTCCAGCCCCGCCTGCATCGACAGCAGGTTGCCGATCGTCACCTGCGCCAGCCGCGGGTCGGGATCGTCGGGCAGGTCGCCTTGCAGCAGGGGGGCGATCGGCTGGCCGGTCCCCTCCAGCAGGCCGCGGTCGATGGCGATGCCCGCCAGCGCCGAGATGATCGACTTGGACGCAGACTTGATGTTCGTGGGACTGTCGGGGGTGAAGCCGTGATACCCCTCGGCCGCGATCTCGGACCCGACATCGCCGTCGCCCTGCCAGACAGCGATGGCGCGCAAGGGGTCAAGCCCGGCCGCTTGGGCCAGGACTGCGGGCAAGGCTGCACGCGCCAGACCGGGGGCGGCCAGAAGCGGTGCGGTGGCGGCGGTCAGTATCAGCGTGCGGCGGTTCATGACCGTGAGTATGGGGGCAGGGGCGCCGATGCGGCAATCACGCTTGCGTGCGGGCGGGTGCGCGACTAGGGCAGGGGCGACCAAAGGAAAGGCCTTGCCCGTGACCGCGCTGGACGATCTTGCCCCGGTTCCCTTCCATGATGCCGACGCCTTGCAGCGGTCGCGGATGCTGTCCCGGCTGGCAGATACCGAACTGGCCGTTGCGCTGGTCCGTGAACCCTCGGGCGACCGGATCGAGCTGCGGATGTTCCCGCTGGAGGGGGCGCAGGTCGCGCTGGCCTGCGACGCCGAGGATCGGCTGGCGGGCTTCTTCGGACAGCCGGTCGCATACGCGGCGATGCCAGGCCGGGTGCTAGCTGGGCTGCTGCGCGCCGAAGGGGCCGGACTTCTGGTCAACCCTGGCCACCCGTCCGAGATGCTGCTGGACGCCGCGATGCTGGACTGGCTGACGGGCGCCCTGGCCGCAGCCCCCGAGAAGGCCGAGGCCCGGCTGCGCCTGATCGCCCCTGCGCCTGGCGTGGCTCAGGCGCTGTCAGGGCCCCTGGGGCAGCGTCTGGCGGACATGCGCGGGCTGATCGCTGGCGCCGCGTTGGTCGGCGTCGCGGGGGGGCAGGGCCATCTGCTGCTGATCGCTGGCGCGCCCGCCGACCGTCACGCCGCCATCGCCAAGGCCCTGGCCGAGACGCTGGCCTTCCTGCCGCCCCAGCCGGGCGGCGTCGACATCAGCTTCTCTGAACCCTCGCCGCCGCCGGGCGCGTTGCTGTTCGACCTGACGCCGCCGCAGCCGGAACCCGAGACACCTAAACCTCCGCGCCCGCCGATCCTGCGCTGATCCACGCTGATCCACGCTGATCCATCTGTCATATTCGGGCCTTGCGAGGTTGCGGACCGGGGGGCAACCTGCGACAAAAACGACATGCAGCTGAAATACAAAGCCCTTGCCGTCCACCTTCTGACCGCCACAGGCGCGGTGCTGTCGATGCTGGCCATGCTGGCCGCCGCCGACGAGGAATGGGCGCTGATGTTCCTGTGGCTGGTCGCGGCCTTCGCCGTTGACGGCATCGACGGCCCACTGGCGCGCCGCTATGACGTTAAGACCAACTGGGCGTCCTATGACGGCGTCCTGATGGACCTGATCATCGACTATCTGACCTATGTGTTCATCCCGGCCTTCGCGCTGTTCCAGTCGGACCTGCTGTCTGGCTGGACCGGTTGGTTCGCGATCATCGTGATCGTCTTCGCCAGCGTCGTCTATTTCGCAGATACCCGCATGAAGACGCGCGACAATTCCTTCGCGGGCTTCCCCGGCTGCTGGAACATGGTGGTGCTGGTCCTGTTCGCGGTCGAGCCGCATTGGACCATCATCCTGGCGATCGTGGTGATCCTCAGCGTTGCGATGTTCACCAACATCAAGTTCATCCATCCCGTCCGGACCGAGCGCTGGCGCGCCGTGTCCCTGCCGGTGGCGATCCTGTGGGTGCTGTTCGCCTGTTGGGCGGCGGTGGTGGATTTCCACCCGGCCAGCTGGGCGAACTGGGGTCTGGTACTAACGTCGGTCTGGCTGCTGCTGGCGGGCGCTGCGCAGCAGCTGATCCCCGCGCGGGACTGATCCTCAGCGGCGACGGCGCAGGTCGAAGACGCCGAAGGCCGCGACGACCAGAAAGCACAGGCCTGGCACCACGAAGGACAGCTGCGCCCCCTGCGCGTCCAGGATGGCGCCCTGGACCATTGGCATCAACGCACCGCCCAGGATCGCCATGACAAGGCCCGCCGCGCCGAACTTGGTATCCTCGCCCAGCCCCTCAAGCGCTATGCCGTAGATGGTCGGGAACATCAGGGACAGGCAGGCCGACAGCGCGACCACCGCCCAGACCCCGGCCATGCCCGGACCTCCGGCGGCAAAAAGGCACAGGCCGGTCCCGGCCAGTGCCATCCCCGCCAGCAGCAGGGCCGGGCGGACCACCCCCATCACACTGACCATCACGAAGCGAGAGATCAGGAACACGATTAGGCTGGCCTGCAGGTACCAGCCGGCCTGCGCCTCGGTCCCGCCAAGGGTCGCCATCGCGTACTGGATGGTGAAGGTCCAGATGCAGGTCTGCGCGGCCACGTTGAAGAACTGCGCGACCACCCCGAAGACGTAATGGCTGTTGCGCGACAGCCGCCGCAGCGTCGCGCCGAAATGGACGGAGCTGCCCTCGGCGGCCTCGCGGCGGGTCGGCATGCGGATCAGCGCGATCGCCACCCAGATCGCCAGCAGCACGAAGGCGAAGCCGACATAGGGGGTCATGACGGCCTGCAGTTCAGCCTGCCGGACGGCGCGCAACGCGTCGGGAGCCATGGCGGCGCGGTCGGCGGCGCTGGCTTGGTTCAGCTGCGGCAGGATCAGGGTCGCCGCCAGGAAGACGCCGATGTTGGTGCCGACCGGGTTGAACGCCTGCGCCAGGTTCAGGCGGCGGGTGGCGTTGGCCTCGGGGCCCATCGCCATCACGAAGGGATTGGCCGAGGTCTCCAGGATCGACAGCCCCCCCGCCAGCAGGAACAGCGCCGCCAGGAAGAAGCCGAAGGTCATCGCCTGCGCGGCGGGATAGAACAGGAAGGCCCCAAGGATCGCGCAGCCGAGGCCGGTCAGAATGCCCGTCTTGAACGACCAGCGGCGATTGATGAAGGCCGCAGGCAGCGCCAGCAGGAAATAGGCGCCGTAATAGGCGAACTGCACCAGCGATGCCTGCAGCGTCGTCATCGAGAAGATGCGCGAAAAGACCTGCACCAGCGGGTCGGTCATGTTGGCCGCGATGCCCCAGGCCGCGAAACAGGTCACCAGCAGCATGAAGGGCAGGCGCATGCCGGGGTGGACGAAGGGTGGGGTGGTCATCTGTTCCTCGTGGCGGCGGTCCGGGTGGCGCCGTTTGCCACAGCCTGCCGCCGGTGACCATCGTCAGGCGGCGCAAAAAAGAACGGGCGGGTGCGCGCCGCACCCGCCCGTTCCAGTGCCGTACGCCGTGGCGTCAGGCGAACTTGCGGATCTCGCCCGTCTTCAGGCGGTCCAGATAGCTGCGCGTCTCGGCCTTGACGATCGGCATCAGCAGATAGAGCGCGATGATGTTCGGGATTGCCATCGCGAAAATCGCCGCGTCCGAGAAGTCGATGATCGGACCCAAATTCGCCGACGCGCCGATGACCACGAACAGGCAGAAGATGATCTTGAAGATCAGCTCTTTCGTCTGCCCCTCGCCGAAGAGGAAGGTCCAGGCCTTGAGGCCGTAATAGCTCCACGAGATCATGGTCGAGAAGGCGAAGAGCACGACCGCCAGCACCAGGATATAGCGGAACCAGCCGAAGGCGCTGCTGAACGCGTCCGAGGTCAGCGCGACGCCGCTGTTGCCGGTCACCGTCTGAATCTGGTTGCCGGCCTCGTTCTGAAGGAAGAGGCCCGTGGCCGGGTCGACGACAAGCTGCCCGGTGATGATGATCACCAGCGCCGTCATGGTGCAGATCACGACCGTGTCGATGAAGGGCTCCAGCAGCGACACGAAGCCCTCGGTCACCGGTTCCTTGGTGCGCACGGCGCTGTGGGCGATGGCGGCCGAGCCGATGCCGGCCTCGTTCGAGAAGGCGGCGCGACGGAAGCCCTGGATCAGGGCGCCGATGGCCCCGCCCACGACGCCGTCGTTGGTGAAGGCGCCGACGAAGATCTGCCGGAAGGCCGTGCCGATCATGTCGTAGTTCATGGCGATGATGATCAGCGCCGTGATGACGTAAAGCGCGGCCATGAACGGAACGACCTTCTCGGTCACGCTGGCGATGGATTTCAGGCCGCCGACGATCACCAGGAAGACGATGATCGCCATGACAAGCCCGGTGATCCAGCCGGGATAGTCGCCGACGACGTTGATGATCTGGGCATGGGCCTGGTTCGACTGGAACATGTTGCCGCCGCCGAAGCTGCCCAAAATGCAGAAGACCGCGAACAGGACCGCCAGGACCTTGCCGCCGGGCAGGCCACGCGCGGCGAAGCCCTTGGTCATGTAGTACATCGGGCCGCCAGACACCGTGCCGTCGGCATATTCGTTGCGATACTTCACCCCCAGGGTGCATTCCGTGAATTTCGACGCCATGCCCAGAAGGCCGGCGAGGATCATCCAGAAGGTCGCGCCGGGCCCGCCGATGCTGACGGCCACCGCGACGCCCGCGATGTTGCCAAGGCCCACGGTGCCCGACAGCGCGGTCGTCAGCGCCTGGAAGTGACTGACCTCACCGGCGTCGTCCGGGTTCGAATAATCGCCGCGCACAAGGGCGATCGCGTGACCGAAGGCGCGGAACTGGATGACGCCGAAATAGATCGTGAAGATGGTCGCGGCCACGACCAGCCAGCCGACGATCCATGGAAAGCTGGTCCCCGGAAAATTCGAGAAGATCAAGTTGACGAACCAGCCGGTCGAGTCGGCGAAGACCTGGTTGACCGTCTCGTCAATGCCCTGGGCGCCGGCCGGTGCACCGGCCAGGGCCAGAAGGACGGCGGGGATCAGCGTTTTCGGAAATGCTGTCATTGTGATTGTCCCTGTTGTTCGCTTGGCCTGACGGGTCATGGCACGATCACCACGGGCACCGGCGCGACCTGCGCCAGCGTCGCCGCGACCGATCCGAAGATGCGCGAGGCGAAGCCCGAATCGCCCATGCGGCCGATGAAGATCATCGCCGCGCCTTCGTCCCGCGCGATGCGGCAGAGCGTTTCGGCGATGTGACCATAGCGGATCGACGTGGAGACGGGGATGCCCGCATCCTCGACGCGCTTGACCACGGGGGTCAGGATCGCCGTCTCGGCGCGCTGCAACTCCTCGGTGCGGCGGCGGTGACGTTCCTCGACCTCGCTGGGGGTCAGGAAGCTGTAGGGCGACCATTCGAGCACATGCGCGATCAGGATGCTGTCGCCCTGGGCCTGCGCGCGCGTGATGGCGAAATCGAGCGCGCGCAGCGACGCGTCGCTGCCGTCGAACCCGACGACGATCTTGCGTGACATCGTTCCCTCATCTGTTGGTTGTCGTTCTTGTTGTCGTGCCAAAAGGATAGGCAGCCGGGGTCGATCCGGCCAGCGGAAATGTGTCGCTACAATGACGCCCGATGGAATGGCAAGCACCCTGCCTGTGCATCGGGCGCGATCTGCTGCCGGTTTGGGGTTTTCAAGCGTCGACGAAGGCGGCATATTCGCGCCATGACCCGGATGCGCCACATCGCCACCGCCCCGACCGCGCCGCAAGGCGCGCGACTGGCCGTGCAACTTCGCGGTCTGCTGCTTCTTACGCTGCGCTGAGCGGGTCTCCGGGCCACCGCTCAGTCAGGTCGGCGCCCGGTTCCCCACAGCCAGACATCCGTAAGAAGGACCGCATCCCATGACCGATCAGAACCGCGTCGTCATCTTCGACACCACCCTGCGCGACGGCGAACAGTCGCCCGGCGCCACCATGTCCCATGCTGAAAAGCTGGAAATCGCCGCCATGCTGGACGAGATGGGCGTAGACGTGATCGAGGCCGGCTTTCCCATCGCGTCCGAGGGCGACTTTGCCGCCGTCAGCGAGATCGCCAGGCTGGCGCGGACCAGCGTGATCTGCGGCCTGGCCCGCGCCCAGATCCCCGACATCGACCGCTGCTGGGAGGCCGTGAAGCACGCCCGCCAGCCGCGCATCCACACCTTCATCGGCACTTCGCCGCTGCATCGGGCCATTCCGAACCTGGACATGGACCAGATGGCCGAGCGGATCGAACAGACCGTGACCCATGCCCGCAACCTGTGCGACAACGTGCAGTGGTCGCCTATGGACGCGACCCGGACGGAGCATGACTATCTGTGCCGGGTGGTGGAAATCGCCATCAAGGCCGGCGCTACGACGATCAACATTCCCGATACGGTCGGATACACGGCGCCGCGCGAGTCGGCCGACCTGATCCGCATGCTGCTGGAGCGCGTGCCGGGGTCGGAAAACATCATCTTCGCCACGCATTGCCACAACGACCTGGGGATGGCGACCGCCAACGCCCTGGCCGCGGTCGAGGCGGGTGCGCGTCAGATCGAGTGCACGATCAACGGCTTGGGCGAACGCGCCGGCAACACCGCGCTCGAGGAGGTGGTGATGGCCATGCGGGTGCGAAACGACATCATGCCGTTCCAGACCGGGATCGACACGACCAAGATCATGGGCATTTCCCGTCGCGTGGCCGCGGTCTCGGGCTTTCCGGTTCAGTTCAACAAGGCGATCGTGGGCAAGAACGCGTTCCTGCATGAAAGCGGCATCCACCAGGACGGGGTTCTGAAGAACGTCGAGACGTTCGAGATCATGCGCCCGGCTGATATCGGCCTGACCGAGAACAACATTGCCATGGGCAAGCATTCCGGCCGCGCCGCCCTGCGCGCCAAGCTGGCCGACCTGGGCTTCGAGGTGGGCGACAACCAACTGAAAGACATCTTCGTGCGGTTTAAGGCGCTCGCCGACCGCAAGAAGGAGGTCTATGACGAGGACATCGTCGCGCTGGTGCTGGACGCCGCCGCCAACACCGACGACGACCACCTGCAGGTCAAGCACCTGCGTGTCGTCTGCGGCAGCGACGGCCAGTCGGCCGAACTGACGATGATCGTCGACGGAGAGGAGAAGCGTGCCGAAACCTCGGGCGACGGCCCCGTCGACGCCTGCTTCAATGCCGTCCGCCAGATCTTCCCGCACGAGGCCCGGCTGCAGCTTTACCAGGTGCATGCCGTGACCGAGGGGACCGATGCGCAGGCCACCGTCAGCGTCAGGATGGAGGAGGAGGGCCGTATCGTGACTGGCCAGGCCGCCGACACCGACACGATCCTGGCCTCGGTCAAGGCCTATGTGGGGGCGCTGAACCGGCTGATCGTGCGGCGGGCGATGACCGCCAAGGGCAGCGACGCCAAGCAGATCAGCATGTATTCGCACTGATCTGTTGCAAGAAGCCGTCATTGCGCAATCAAGACGCGCATGGGGCTTTTCCGGTGCCGCGCGTGGCCTTATACGGGGCCACGCCTGCACGGGCGATTCAGGGCGAATGGCCCTTGCGGGACCTCAGAACAGGGCAGGCCGGAGAAACCGGCGCGAAAGGATACGGGCATGGCATTCGGCGGTTTGTTTTCGACCGACATCGCAATCGACCTCGGGACGGCGAACACGCTGATCTATGTCAAGGGCAAGGGGATCATCCTCAACGAGCCGTCGGTCGTGGCCTACCACGTCAAGGACGGCAAGCGGCAGGTGCTGGCCGTGGGCGAGGACGCGAAGCTGATGCTGGGCCGCACGCCCGGCAGCATCGAGGCGATTCGCCCGATGCGCGAAGGCGTCATCGCCGACTTCGACAGCGCCGAACAGATGATCAAGCACTTCATCAAGAAGGTGTTCAAGCGCACGACATTCAGCAAGCCGAAGATCATCGTCTGCGTCCCGCACGGCGCGACACCCGTTGAAAAGCGCGCGATTCGCCAGTCGGTCCTGTCGGCGGGCGCCCGCAAGGCGGGTCTGATCGCCGAACCCATCGCCGCGGCCATCGGTGCGGGCATGCCCATCACCGAACCCACCGGCAGCATGGTCGTCGACATCGGCGGCGGCACCACCGAGGTGGCGGTCCTGTCGCTGGGCGACGTGGTCTATGCGCGTTCCGTCCGCATCGGTGGCGACCGCATGGACGAGGCGATCATCAACTATCTGCGCCGCAACCAGAACATGCTGATCGGCGATTCGACCGCCGAACGCATCAAGACCAGCATCGGCACCGCACGCATGCCCGACGACGGGCGCGGCGCCACGCTGATGGTGCGCGGGCGCGACCTCTTGAACGGCATCCCCAAGGAAATCGAGATCAGCCAGGCCATGGTCGCCGAGGCGCTGGCCGAGCCTGTGCAGGCCATCTGCGAGGCGGTGATGGTCGCGCTGGAGGCCACACCCCCGGACCTCGCTGCCGACATCGTGGACCGTGGCGTGATGCTGACCGGCGGCGGTGCGATGCTGGGCGAGCTGGACCTGGCGCTGCGCGAGCAGACGGGCCTCTCGATCAGCCTGGCCGACCAGCCGATGAGCTGCGTCGCGCTCGGCACCGGCAAGGCGCTGGAATTCGAGAAGCAGCTGCGCCACGTCATCGACTACGACAGCTGATCCGACCATTCGGAGGGCCGCCAGAATGGCGCGCAATGGCCCCGATTTCGCAACCCCCGTCCGACGCGTCCTGATCGCGCTTCTGGCGCTGGCGCTTCTGGCGCTGTTCCTGTTCTGGCGCATCGACAGCCCGCGGGCCGAGATGATGCGCACCGCGCTGATCGACCGGATCGTGCCGCGGTTCGAATGGGCGCTGGTGCCGGTGACGCAGGTGTCGCAGATGGCGTCGGGCTTCCAAAGCTATGCGCGGCTTTACGAACAGAACCAGGAGTTGCGCCGCGAGCTGCAGCGCATGACCGCCTGGAAAGAAGCCGCCGTCCAGCTGGAGCAGGAAAACTCGAAACTGCTGGCGCTGAACAATGTCCGCATCGACCCCGCGCTGACCAGCGTCACCGGGGTCGTGCTGGTCGACAGCGGTTCGGCCTTCCGCCAGTCGGTCCTGCTGAACGTCGGCGCGCGTGACGGCATCGTCGAGGGCTGGGCCACGATGGACGGGCTGGGCCTTGTCGGCCGGATCGCCGGCGTCGGTCAGCGGATCAGCCGCGTCGTTCTGCTGACCGACCCATCGTCGCGCCTGCCGGTGACCATCCAGCCGACAGGTGAACGCGCACTGCTGACCGGCGACAACACGCCCCTGCCGCTGCTGGAATTCATCGAATCCGGTGACAACGTGCGGCCTGGCGATCGGGTGGTCAGCTCGGGCGATGGGGGGGTGTTTCCTGCGGGGCTTCTGGTCGGGCAGGTGGTGCAGGGTGGCGACGGGCGGATGCGGCTGCGCATGGCGGCCGACTATGAACGATTGGAGTTCCTGCGTGTCCTGCGGTCCCATCCGGCCGAGGCGGTTGTCGACAGCGATGCCGTCATCCGCCGTGGCAGCGAGGGCTTCATCGGACCCCGGATGCCCGATTCCCCGGTCGCTGCGGCCTCCGCCACCGATCCGCTGAACCCCGGCACCGCGCCATGATCCAGCTGCCGACCCGCGGCTTCATCCTGGGCACGCTGGTCTTTCTGATCGCGGTCTGGGCGCTGCTGTTCCTGCGGCTTTTGCCGCTGACGCAGGGATTCATGGGCTGGCCGGGACCGGACATGGGCCTGGCGCTGATCCTGGCCTGGGTGTTGCGCCGGCCCGACCAGTTATCGGCGCCCGTGATCGTGCTGGCGGTTCTGGTCGAGGACCTCATGCTGATGCGCCCCCTCGGCCTCTGGACGGCGATCGTCCTGATCGGCTCCGAGGCGGCACGATCGCGAGAGGCCCGTTGGCGCGACCAGCCATTCATGGTTGAATGGGTCGGGATCGGCGTGCTGATCGGGCTGATGATGCTGGGTTACAGGGTAACCCTGGCGCTGTTCATGCTGCCTGTAGCGGCGCTGGGCCAGGTGATCCTGCAATACCTGGCGACGGTGGCCGCCTATCCCGTCGTGATCTTCCTGGCCCGCTGGCTGATCGGCCTGCGCAGGATCAGGCACGGCGAAACCGGCCGAACGGCATGACGAGGGCGACATGAAGAAGACGCAGCGCGACATCGTCGACAGCAACCGCCGCATCACCCGGCGCGGCTTGATGCTGGCGGGCATCCAGATCGCCACCGTAACGACGCTGGCGCTGAAGCTGCGCTCGATGCAGCTGGATCACGCCGAAGAATATCGCACGCTGGCTGACGGCAACTCGATCAAGATCCGGCTGTTGCCGCCGGCGCGCGGGCTGATTCTGGACCGCAACGGCCTGATCATCGCGGGAAACGAACAGAACTATCGCGTGACCTTGACCCAAGAGGAGGCGGGGGGCGATGTCGAGCCGGTCCTGCGCCGACTGGCGCAGCTGGTTCCCATGCCGGAAAGCCGTATCGACGAGCTTCTGGAAGAGTTTTCCAGACGCTCGGCCATCACGCCAATCGTCCTTGCAGACCGGCTGAGCTGGGAAGAGTTCAGCGCCATCGCGGTCAACGCCCCCTCGCTGCCGGGCGTTACGCCGGAATCGGCGCTGTCGCGGGCCTATCCGCGCGCCGGCGATTTCGCCCATGTCATGGGCTATGTCGGTCCTGTCAGCGATTATGACCTCTCCAAGATCGAGGACCCGGAACCCGTCCTGCTGCTGCCCGACTTCCAACTGGGCAAGATCGGCGTCGAGGGCCGGCTGGAGGAGGTTCTGCGCGGCAAGGCCGGCGCCCGGCGGGTCGAGGTGAACAGCACCGGCCGAGAGATGCGCCAGCTTTCCCGGCAAGAGGGCGAGCAGGGTGCGGCCGTCCAACTGACCGCCGACGCGGCGCTTCAGAACTATGCTGCGCAGCGCATGGGCGAGGAAAGCGCCGCGGCGGTCGTGATCGATTGCCAGACCGGAGAGCTGGCCTCGATCTGCTCGTCCCCCAGTTTTGATCCGAACAAGTTCGTGCGCGGGATCTCCAGCGCGGATTACCGGGCACTGATGGATCACGACCACCGCCCGCTGGCCGACAAGACGGTGCAGGGCGTCTATCCGCCGGGTTCGACCTTCAAGATGGTGACGCTTCTGGCTGGGCTCGAGGCGGGCGTCATCGACGCCGGCAGCCGCTATTTCTGCCCCGGCTATACCGAACTGGGCACTCGGCGCTTCCACTGCTGGCGACGCGGCGGACACGGGACTGTCGATGCGGTGAAAAGCCTCGAGGAAAGCTGCGACGTCTATTATTACGAACTGGCGCAGCGCGTCGGCATCGACCGGATCGCCGAGATGGCACGCAAGCTGGGTCTGGGGACGCGCCACGACCTGCCGATGTCGGCCGTGGCCGAAGGCATCGCGCCGGATCGAGAATGGAAGCAGGCGCGTTACGGGCAGTCGTGGCAGATCGGCGACAGCCTGAACGCCTCGATCGGTCAGGGTTATGTGCTGGCCTCGCCACTGCAGCTGGCGGTGATGACCGCGCGCATCGCCTCGGGGCGGCGGGTCGATCCGCAGCTGATCCGGTCCATCGACGGCGTCCGCCAGCCGGTGCCGGATTATCCGCCGCTGGATATTGCCGAAAGCTCTCTGCGCGTTGCGCGGGCGGGCATGGACGCGGTGATGAACAGTGCCCGCGGCACGGCCCGCAATTCCCGCATCGCGCGCGAGGATTGGCGCATGGCCGGAAAGACCGGCACCAGCCAGGTGCGCAACATCACCGCCGCCGAACGGGCGCGGGGCGTCATCTCGAACGACCAGCTGCCGTGGGAGCGTCGCGACCATGCGCTGTTCGTCTGTTATGCACCGATCGAGGCACCGCGCTATGCGGTGTCGGTGGTGGTGGAACATGGCGGCGGCGGCTCGGCCGTGGCTGCGCCCATCGCGCGCGACATCCTGCTGTTCGCGCTGAACGGCGGGCTGCCGCCGCCCGATGCCGTCCCGTCCGACCAGCGCGCCGCGATGGAGGCCCGCCACGAGGCCATGCACCTCTACACGCCCGAGCCGCCGCGCCCGACCCGCAGCAGGGCCTGACCTATGTCCTATCTCGATTACCAGGTGGCGCAGGTCCCGACCGGGTTTCGCAAGATCCTCTATATCAACTGGCCGCTGGTCGTGCTGGTCGTGGCGGTCTGCTGCATCGGGTTCCTGATGCTCTACTCCGTCGCGGGCGGCGTGCTGGAAACCTGGGCCGAGCCGCAGATGTACCGCTTTGCCGTCGGCATGGTGATCATGCTGGGGCTGGCCTTCGTGCCGATGTGGTTCTGGCGCGGCATCTCGGTCGCGGCCTATGTGGTCTGCTTCCTGATGCTGGTTGCGGTGGACCTGTTCGGGACCATCGGCATGGGTGCGCAGCGCTGGATCGACATCGGACCGTTGCGTGTTCAGCCGTCCGAGCTGATGAAGATCGCGCTGGTCCTGCTGCTGGCGGCCTATTACGACTGGCTGGACCTGCGCCGCGTGTCGCGTCCGGTCTGGGTGCTGATCCCGGTCGTGCTGATCCTGGCGCCGACGGCGCTGGTGCTGATCCAGCCGGACCTCGGGACCTCGATCATGCTGATTGCCGGCGGGGGAATCGTCATGTTCGCAGCCGGCGTGTCGCTTTGGTATTTCGGGGCGGTCATCGGGGCCGGCATGGGGCTGGTGGCCGCGGTCATGAAAAGCCGCGGCACCGACTGGCAGCTTTTGAAGGACTATCAGTTCCGCCGGATCGACACCTTCCTCGATCCCAGTGCCGACCCGCTGGGGGCGGGCTACAACATCATCCAGAGCCAGATCGCCCTCGGCTCCGGCGGATGGTCGGGGCGCGGCTTCATGCAGGGGACGCAGTCGCGGCTGAACTTCCTGCCCGAAAAGCACACCGACTTCATCTTCACCGTCCTGTCCGAGGAGTTCGGCTTCATCGGGGCCTTCTCGCTCCTGACGCTCTACATGCTGATCGTGGGGTTCTGCCTTCACTCCGCGCTGTCGAACCGCGACCGCTTCGCCAGCCTGATCACCATCGGGATCAGCGGGACGTTCTTCCTGTATTTCTCGATCAACATGGCGACCGTCATGGGGCTTCTGCCGGCCAAGGGTTCGCCCCTTCCGCTGGTCAGCTATGGCGGGACGTCGCTGATGATCCTGATGCTGGGCTTCGGCCTGGTGCAGGCCGCCCATGTCCACAGGCCAAGGTGATCCCATGCAGATCCGGTTTTCCGCCAGCGATGACGCCTGGACCAGCTGGGCGCCCGTCCTGCGCGCGGCGCTGCCCGAGGCACGGCTGTCCCGCGACGGTGATCCCGCCAGCTTCGACGCGATCATCTATGCGCCCGGCGGCGACATCACCGACTTTGCCCCCTATCGAAACGTCCGCCTTGTCCAGAGCCTCTGGGCGGGGGTCGAGCGGATCGTGACGAACGACACGCTGACCCAGCCGCTGGCGCGGATGGTCGATCCGGGGCTGGCGCAGGGCATGGCCGAATACTGCACGGGCTGGGCGATGCGGGCGCACCTGGGAATGGATCGCTATGCCCAGGACGGGGTCTGGCGGAACGAGTTGTCGCCGCCCTTGGCGACCGATCGCACGGTGACGATCCTCGGCATGGGCGAACTGGGGCGGGCGACCGCGGCCATGCTGCGGGGCATCGGGTTTTCCGTCACCGGCGTAAGCGCATCAGGGCGCCCGGTTCGGGGCGTCACGGTCCATCCGCTGGCCGATCTGGACCCGGTGCTGGCGCAGGCGTCGATCCTGATCTGCCTGCTGCCCGACACCCCGGATACGCGCAACCTTCTGGATGCGGAGCGGTTGGCGATGCTGCCCCAGGGCGCTTGGGTCATCAATCCCGGCCGCGGGACCCTGATCGACGACCCGGCCCTGCTCGAGGCGCTGGACTTGGGGCGGCTGGGTCATGCCGTGCTGGACGTCCTGCGGACCGAGCCGCTGCCGGCGGACCATCCGTTCTGGGCGCATCCGGGCGTCACCGTCACGCCGCATATCGCGGCCGAGACGCGCCCCAAGACCGCCGCCCCCGTTGCGGCCGAAAACCTGCGCCGCGCCATGTCGGGCCGCCCGGTCATGCATCTTGTGGACCGCGCGAAGGGCTATTGATCCTCGTCGGGCGGAGGGGCGTCGCGTGCCGCCCGTGCGCGCGCCAATTCGGCCAGATGGCCCGAGGCACGGGCGATCCGGGTGGCCATCTGCTTTTCCCGCCGGCGCTGATAGGCTAGGAAGATCGGCACCGTCAGGTAATGGGTCGCGATGGACACGACCAGGCCGAGGATCGTGCCGCCGACCACGTAGGGCCAGAAGATCTGCCAGAAGAAGTCCTGAAGCCTGACCCAATGCGCGACTTCGGGGCCGAAGATCGACTGGACGTTGTGCCACAGCTCGCTTGTGGCTTGGGTGAATTCGCGGAAGATGAAGTTCGGCGACAGCTCTCCCTGCAGGCCCAGAATGTGGCGCCCCAGTCCCACCGAGACCAGCGCGATGAAGGGCAGCGTCACGGGGTTGCCGACGAAGGTCGCCAGAAGAGCCGCCAGGATGTTGCCGCCGATCAGCCAGGCAACCGCCGCCGCCGACAGGAAGTGAAACCCGAAGAGCGGCGTGAAGGACACGAAGACCCCCGCCGCCACGCCGCGCCCGATCCGGTGCGGCTGGTCGGGCAGGCGGCGCAGACGGTGGACGACGTAGGTTCCGGCGCGTCGCCAGCCCCCTCGCGGATAGATCATCTCGCTGGCCATCTGGCCGTAGCTGCGGGGTTTGCGGCGCTTGAACACGAAGGGCACCCGATGCGGTTGTGACTGCGGGCGGTGTCGCCCGTCAGGGTTTCAGCGCCGGGTCCCGGACGCGGGATACCTGCGCGACGTCGCTTTCCGCCTCGAGCGCAGTCAGAAGGTTGTGCAGGTGTTCCTGGTCACGCAGTTCGACCTCAATCTCGATCCGGTAGAAGTCCGGCTTCCTGGCGATGAATTCGAGGTTCGAGATATTCGCCCCTTGCGCGCCGATCAAGGTGCAGATGCGTCCCAGCACGCCGGCGTCGTGACGGATGGTCAGGTTCAGCACCGTGGAATAGGCCGCCGGATGGCGCCCGTCGCGCCACTGGATGTCGACCCACCGGTCGGGGCTGTCCTCGAACTCTGCAAGGACGGGACAGTCGATGGCGTGGATCACGACGCCCGCGCCGCGATAGGTGATGCCGACGATGCGTTCGCCCGGCAGCGGGTTGCAGCAGGGCGCGCGCTTGAAGTTCGCATCGGCCTCAAGGCCCGCGAAGGGGCGCTTGCCGTCGATCTCGTCCTGGTGGTCGGCCAGTTCGGGATAAAGGACGTTCAGCACCTCTTTCGCCGAATTCTCGGCGCTGCCGATCCGAGCCAGCAACTCCTCGGCCGAGGGCAGGCCCATCTGCTTGGCGGCCGTCCGCAGCGCCTTGTCAGTCACCTTGCGGCCGACATGTTCGAAGCTGACGCGCACCAGTTCGCGGCCCAGCCGGATGAAGCGGTCGCGGTCCTCCTCGCGCAGGGATCGACGGATGGCGGCCTTGGCGCGGCCGGTCACGACGATGTCCAGCCATGTCGATTGCGGACGCTGACCCGAGGCCGCGATGATGTCCACCGACTGGCCGTTCTTCAGCCGCGTCCACAGCGGCACGCGGATGCCGTCGATCTTGGCGCCGACGCAGGAATTTCCTAGTCGCGTGTGGATCGCATAGGCGAAATCGATGGGCGTCGCGCCGCGCGGCAGCTGCATCACGTCACCCTTGGGCGTGAAGCAGAAGACCTGGTCCTGGTACATCTCGAGCTTGACGTGTTCCAGGAACTCGTTGTGATCCTCGGTCTCGAAGCGGTCGGTCAGCTGCGCGATCCATTCGGCGGGATCGACGGCGAAGGGGTTCCGGGTCCGCACGCCGTCGCGATAGGCCCAATGGGCGGCGACGCCGGCTTCGGCCACCTCGTGCATCTGGCGGGTGCGGATCTGCACCTCGACCCGCTTGCCGTCGCGGCCCGACACGGTGGTGTGGATCGACCGGTAGCCGTTCGACTTGGGCTGGCTGATATAGTCCTTGAACCGTCCCGGCACAGCCCGCCAGCGGTGATGGATCACGCCGAGCGCGCGATAGCAGTCCATCTCGGTCCGGGTGATGATGCGAAAGCCATAGATGTCGGACAGCCGCGAGAACGCCAACTGCTTTTCCTGCATCTTGCGCCAGACGCTGAAGGGCTTCTTCGCCCGGCCGAAGACGTCGGCGTCGATGCCTTCCTTTTCCAGCTCGGCCCGGATGTCGGCGGTGATCTGGCCGATGATGTCGCCGCTGTCCTTCTGCAGGCTGACGAAGCGGCGGATGATGGAACTGCGGGCCTCGGGGTTGATGACCTTGAAGGCCAGGTCCTCGAGCTCTTCGCGCATCCACTGCATGCCCATGCGGCCGGCCAGCGGCGCATAGATGTCCATCGTCTCGCGGGCCTTCTTGACCTGCTTTTCCGCACGCATCGACCGGATCGTGCGCATGTTGTGCAGCCGGTCGGCCAGCTTGACCAGGATCACGCGCATATCGCGCGACATCGCCATGAACAGCTTGCGGAAGTTCTCGGCCTGCTTGGACTGCGCGCTGGACAGTTCCAGGTTGGTCAGCTTGGTGACGCCGTCGACAAGATCGGCGATCTCGGCGCCGAACATGGCCGAGACCTCGTCCTTGGTCGATCGCGTGTCCTCGATCGTGTCGTGCAGAAGGGCCGTCACGATGGTCGCGTCATCCAGCCGCATCTCGGTCAGGATGGCGGCGACGGCGATGGGGTGGGTGAAGTAGGGCTCTCCAGAGTGGCGGAACTGGCCCTCGTGCATCCGCATGCCATATTCGTAGGCGTCGCGGATCAGGGTCGCGTTGCTGCGCGGGTTATAGTTCCGCACCAGCGCCAGAAGGTCCTCGACGTCGATCATGATGCTGCCGAAGACCTCTGTTCGTTGCCTGCGAAAAGGATCAGCCGCGCTGGTTGGCTTCCAGCATCATGCGCAGCATGCGTTCCTCGGATTCCTCGTCGGCGGGCTTGGGGCGGTCCACCTCGGCGCCCAGAAGCAGCGCCATCGCGTCTTCCTCGGGCTCGTCGACCTCGATCTGGGTCTGGGTGGATTCGATCATCCGCTCGCGCAGCTCGTCGACGGGCTGGGTTTCCTCGGCGATCTCGCGCAGGGCGACCACCGGGTTCTTGTCGTTGTCGCGGTCGACGGTCGGCGCGCTGCCGGCCGTGATCTCGCGCGCGCGATGCGAGGCGAGCATCACCAGATCAAAGCGGTTGGGAACCTTGTCGACGCAGTCTTCAACCGTTACGCGGGCCATGAATCACCTGTGCAGTTGCGAATCGGACATTCGGGGCGAAAACGGACTAGTGTTCGCTTGGGCGCCGAATGTCAAGCTCTGCGGCGGGCATTGGCGCCATGCCGGCGAGGGCCTCCGGTCCCAGTCCGGCCAGCATTTCGGCCACGGTGCGGCCGGTCAGCGGGTGCCGCCATTGCGGCGCGATCTCGGCCAGCGGGGCCAGGACGAAGCCTCGGTCCTGCAGGCGCGGATGCGGCAGGATCAGGCGGTCCGGCGTCAGCGCCTGTTGCGCGGCGAAGTCCAGATCCATCCAATGCCGCAGATGATCGGCATCTGGCAGGACCAGATCGTCCATCGCGATCAGGTCCAGGTCCAGTACGCGTGCCGACCAGCGCCCGCCAGACCTGTCGCGGCCAAGCCGGGCTTCGATCCGGTGCAGGCAGGCCAGCGTTTCGTCGGGCGTGAGGTCGGTGCGGATCGTCGCCGTGGCGTTGACATAATCAGGCCCACTGCCGGCTGGAACGGCAGGAGTCCGCCAGAACCTGCTGAGCGCGGATATTGAAATGCCCGGGACACTATGCAGAATATCGAGGGCCGCCTGCAGGGTCTCCTTGGGGTCTTGCTGCGACAGAGGAAGGTTGGCACCCAGAGCAACGATACCAAAAGACAGCTTAACCAACTCTTTCTCCTATATAATACAGCTGCAAGGCACCTGACAGGTCGCGCGGGCCCCTCACCCAGGCATTCTGCCTCGCCTTGCAAGAAGAACTCCGACAAAGGCAACACAGATGTTTTACAAAGACGACAGATTGGCGATCTTCATAGACGGCGCCAACTTATACGCGGCGTCGAAGGCGCTTGGCTTCGACATCGACTATAAGCTGTTGCGCCAGGAGTTTGATCGCCGTGGCAAGCTGATGCGGGCCTACTACTATACCGCCCTGGTCGAGGGCGAGGAATATTCGCCGATCCGCCCGCTGGTGGACTGGCTGCACTACAACGGCTTTTGCGTGATCACCAAGGCGGCCCGCGAATACACGGACACGTCCGGGCGTCGCAAGATCAAGGGCAACATGGACATTGAGTTGACGGTGAACGCCATGGAGCTTGCGCCGCATCTTGACCACGCGGTGCTGTTTTCCGGCGACGGCGACTTTCGCCCGCTGGTCGAGGCGCTGCAGCGGCAGGGCGTGCGCGTGTCGGTCGTGTCCACGATCCGCAGCCAGCCGCCGATGATCGCCGACGACCTGCGGCGCCAGGCCGACAACTTCATCGAACTGGACGCGCTGCGCGACATCATCGGCCGCCCGCCGCGCGAGCCGCAGCAGGTCGAGACCTGACGGCCCCGGCCACCGGACGCTGGAGGGCGCTGGCGCTGATCTGCGCCGGCGTCATCGGCGCCATGGCCTGCTGGTTTTCCACCACCGCCATCGGCCCCGACCTGGTGCGTGTCTGGCAGCTTTCCCCGGCGCAGGCGGGGTGGCTGACGAATGCGGTGCAGATCGGCTTCGTCCTGGGGGCGCTTGCCTCGTCGGCAGTGAACCTGCCCGACATCCTGCCGATGACGCGGCTGATCACGGTGTCGGCCCTTCTGGCCGCCGCGGCCAATGCGGCCGTGCTGCTGCAGCCGGACTTTGGCGGCCTCCTGCTGGCGCGGCTGGTGACCGGCGTGGCGCTGGCCGGGGTCTATCCTCCGGCGCTGAAGCTGATGGCGACTTGGTTCGTCACCGGGCGCGGTCTGGCGATGGGTCTGCTGGTCGGTGCGCTGACGCTGGGGTCGGCGATGCCCCACCTGCTGCGGGCGATCGGCGGCGGCTTGGACTGGCGCATCGTCGTCGCGGGCGCCAGCATCGGTACGCTCGGCTCGGCCGCGATCTTCGCGCTGGCCGTCGCGGAGGGCCCGCATGGCTTTGCACGCGCAACCTTCGATCCGCACCAGACGCTGCGGGTGCTGCGCGACCGGCCGTTGCGTCTCGCGACCCTCGGCTATCTTGGCCACATGTGGGAGCTTTACGCCATGTGGGCCTGGTTCCTGACCTTCGCGCTGGCGGCAGGGCAGGTGGGGGCGCTGCCTGTCGGCCCATCCGCCCTGACGTTCCTGGCCATCGCCTCGGGCGTCTTCGGCTGCGCGCTTGGTGGCTGGCTGTCGGATCGCGTCGGAAGGTGCTGGACGACGGCGGGCATGATGGCCGTCTCGGGCGCCTGCGCAGCACTGATCGGGTTGGCCTGGGGCGGTCCGGGGTGGCTGCTGGCGCTGATCGCGATCGTCTGGGGCATAAGCATCATCGGCGACAGCGCGCAATTCTCGGCCGCGGTGACCGAGCTTTCGGATCGCCACCTGGTCGGCACGGCTTTGACGCTGCAACTGGCGCTTGGTTTCGCGCTGACGGTGCTCGCGATCTGGCTGATGCCGCATGTCGCGACGGTGTTTGGCGGATGGCGTTGGACGTTCCTGGCTCTGGTGCCGGGGCCGGCCGTCGGGGCCTGGGCGATGCTTCGACTGCGCGCGCTGCCGCAGGCGGCGGGCCTGGCCGGCGGGCGGCGCTGAGGCCGCCCGTAAGGGCATGGTGCGGACGGCGGGACTTGAACCCGCACTTCCATACGGAAAACAGATTTTCGTACCACTTCGGCTTTCGCCGCCGGGGCTGGCCCGTTCGTGGTCTGGACTATCCCTTCGCCCTAGCCGCTGGCCTTAGGCGCCGCCCGTCTAGTCTCTACACCTTCCCCGGCGTGCCGGGGCTTGGCTCGGGATCGGCACGGGCGAACCCAGAGCTTTCCCCGAATTTGAGCGGTTCTGCACCGGCGGTTTCCCGCGCGGGCACTCCAATTGTCAAAGTCTGCTGCGTCTACCGATTTCGCCACGTCCGCGTGACCGTTCCAGCATATCGCAGGTGGCGCGGGTGGCGGCAAGCCCGACCGTGCGCCGGCGCCGCGAAACATCACCCCCAGAGGCCAGGTCAGCCATAGCTTCGCGTCGGCCGGTCGAAGACCTTTCGCCCCATCAGGCTGCCGACCAGATCGACCATCAGCTTGGCTGTCCGTCCGCGTTCATCCAGGACCGGGTTCAGCTCGACCAGGTCGAGCGAAGTCACCAGTTCCGATTCGTGCAGAAGCTCCATCACCAGATGGGCCTCGCGGAAGGTGGCGCCGCCGGGCACCGTGGTGCCGACAGCCGGCGCGATGGACGGGTCCAGGAAGTCGACGTCCAGACTGACATGCAGCAGGCCGTCAGCCGTCCTGACGCGGTCGAGGAAGGCGCGCAGGGGCGCGACGATGCCCTGTTCGTCCAGCACCCGCATGTCGTTCACGGTGATCTCGGTCGGCTGCATTGCGGCCAGCTCGGCAGGGTCGACGCTGCGGATGCCGAACATGCAGATGTTCTCACCGGGAATGGGGGCCGGGAAGGGCGGGAAAGGCTCGAAGCCGGCAAGGCCGCTGGCATAGGCCATGGGCGTGCCATGCAGGTTTCCCGAGGTCGTGCTGGCGACGGTGTGAAAATCGCTATGGGCGTCCAGCCAGATGACGAACTGCTGCCGTCCCCGCGCCGCCGCATGGGCCGCGACGCCCGCGACCGTGCCAAGCGCCAGCGAATGATCGCCACCCATGATGATCGGCATGCCGTCGGGCAGCGCCGCCGCCGTCGCGGCCGACAGGGCGCGGGTCCATGCGATGGTCTCGGGCAGGTGGTGGACGGCGGCGTTGTCGCAGATCTCGGCGCCCGGCGCGGCGGGGGCGACGTCGCCGCGGTCCTCGACGCTGTGGCCGAGGGCGGTCAAGGTGCCGGCAAGGCCGGCGGTGCGATAGGCGGCGGGCCCCATGAGGCAGCCGGGGCGGCGCTGCCCCTCGTCGACAGGCGCTCCGATCAGGATGCAGTGGGTCATCGGGATCTCCGGTTGCGGATCAGGCCCGAGTAAACGCGCCCGGCCGGGGGAAGTCCACCGGCCGGGCGTCGGGTGTCAGAACTCGGCGGTCAGGCCCAGCCAGAGCCTGCGGCCTTCCTCGACCGTATTGAATTCACTTTCGCGAATTTCCTTGTCGAAGAGGTTGTAGACTGCCGTGTTGATCGTGGCGCTGTTGGTCAGGGCATAATTCATGCCCAGGTCGACGGTGCCATAGGCGCCGTACTTGCGACCGGTCTGGCCGTTGATTTCAATCTCGCGCCCGTTCTCGCCGATCCGCAGCCCCGAGGCGATCTCGGTGCCGTGATAGGTTGCGGTGGCCCAGGCATCCAGCCCCTGCACCGGCGTTGTCCAGTCCAACTGCAGGCTGGCCATGTGTTCGGGGGTGCGCGCCAAGGGAAAGCCCGCGAAATCCCCGGTCTTCTGTTCCGAATCGGTATAGGTATAGCTGGCCCTGACCGACAGCGACGGGGTGACCCCCCAGTCGCCGGTCAACTCGAGGCCGGTGATCTCGGCCCGGTCCACGTTGAAGTTGCGGAAGATGTCATAGAAGTAGAACGCCCCGTCATCGGCCTGATAACGCGGCCCATCGGTCCATTTCTCGTCCGTGCGGATCTGCTGCAGCTTGTTCTTGAAGCGCGTGTGGAAAGCGGTGGCGCCCAAGCTGTAGGTGCCGCCGTCATATATCCCGCCGATCTCGACGTTGACGGTCTCCTCGGGGTCGAGATCGCCGTTGCCCAGGATCACGCCACAGCTGGGCGCGCGCGGGGAGCCGTCGTCCTCGAGCACCGACCGGCACCTGCCGCCGCCGGTCGTATAGGCATAGCCCGGCGTGATCGTGCGGATGTCCGGCGCGCGATAGCCTGTCGAGATCCCGCCCTTGATGGTCAGGGCCGTCGTCGCGTCCCAGACGCCATAGATGCGGGGCGTGACTTGGCCGCCATAGTATTCGTGGTCGCTGAAACGCGCGCCCAGGGTCAGCGCGAAATTGTCGTGCAGGCGCCATTCATCCTCGGCGAAGACCGCCCATTCGTCCAGCGACAGCTTCTCGTCGAAGCGGTCCTCCGGCTCCAGGTCGGCTTGCGCCCCAGGGTTCTGGTCGTTGATCGTCGTGCGGCGGAACTGGCTGCCGAAGGTCAGCTGGTGGCGGCCCCGCCAATCGAAAGGCATCGTCGCCTTGGCGTCCAGAACCAGGTTGCGCACTTCGGGTGAGCGGATGTCCTCGACGATCTCGCCGCTGTCCTCGCTGGGGCCGAAGGACTTACGCTCGCCGATTTCTTGTGACAGGGCCAGTTCAGTCTCCATCGCGCCGTAATGGCCGTTGTGCGTCAGCGACCAGTGGTCGCGCAGGTGGTCGCGATAGGCCTCGGTGCCGTATTCTTGGTTGGTGATGCGCGTGCGCCCGGCCTCGGCGCGGATCTCGTTCCGGTCGTCGATCATCCAGGTCAGGCGTCCGCCCAAGACATAGTCGTCCGACCCCGCCGGGCCGGACGAGATCGCCGATCCGTCCTGGTCGAACTTGCGGCCCCACATCTGCAGGCCAAGACTGTCGGCGGCCAGCGGACCCGAGGTATAGAACGACGTCTGGCGGCTGTTCTCGAAGCCTTCGCTGTCCTGCAGGGTCGTCTCGACCGACACAGACCCTGTCCAGGTATCACTGACCGGCTTGGTGATGATGTTGATGACCCCGCCCATCGCGTCCGAACCATAGAGCGAGGACATCGGACCGCGCACGATCTCGATCCGGTCGATGGCGCTGGCGGGCGGGATGAAGCTCTGCTCGTAACCGGAGCTGCCGTTGGTGCGGGCGTCGCGCGTGTTCTGGCGCTTGCCGTTCACGAGGATCAGCGTGTACTGGCCGGGCAGCCCGCGGATATAGATATCCTGCTCGTTGGCGATGCCGGTGGTGACGACGCCTTGCACGCCGCGGAGCGCGTCCGTCAGGTCGGTGATGTTGCGGCGCTGAAGTTCCTCGCCCGAGATGACCGAGATGCTGGCGGGGGCATCGGCGATGTTCTGTTCGAACCCCGACGCGCTGACGACGATTTCCTCAAGTGCGATCGGCGTGGCTTCTTGCGCAAGGGCTGGCCCGGTCAGGGCGGTCAGCGACATAAGGGCGGCGCGGCCGGCCAGTCGGCGCGGTTTGATCAGGACAGGCATGTCGTGCTCCGGGAAGAAAAGAAATTTCTTGCCTGGGAGGCACGGCCAGAGGGATCAGCCGATTACCTGGGTAATTCCGTCGGGATTAAGCCGACCGCCGGACAGGGGCAAGTGCCCTCGCCCCCGCAACTGGGACTGTTGCTCAATTGCGACGCTCAGGCGCGGGTGCCGCTGAAGCGTTCCTCCCACTCGGCGCGATTCTCGTCGCTGATCTTGGCGAACAGCACGTCGGGGACGGTGAAGCCATGGCCTGCGGGCAGGGCATCCAGCGCGGCTGCGACGTCGCCGGGCCATTCGACATCGGCGTTCATCGCCTGCTGCATCGCGGCCGAGGCAAAGGGGATGAATGGCTGCGACAGGATCGCATAAAGCCGGATCAGGTTCAGGCCCATCCGCACCTGCATCGCCGCCCGGTCGGGATCGATCTTGAAGACCGACCAGGGCGCGGCCGACTGCAGGTATTCGTTGCCCAGCACCCAGATCGCGCGCAGCTCGGCCGCGGCCTTGCGGACCTCCATCGCGGCCATGTTGCCCTCATAGGCCCGGATGCGCGTGGTCAGCGACTGGATCAGCGCCTGCTCCTCGGGGCCATAGGCGGGGCCTTCGGGAACAGTCTCGCCGAACTTCGACCGGCAGAACTTGGTGATGCGGCTGACGAAGTTGCCCAGCACGTCCGCCAGATCCTTGTTCACCGACTGCTGGAAGTTTTCCCACGTGAACTCGCTGTCGCCGGATTCGGGGGCGTGCGACAGCAGCCACCAGCGCCAGTAATCCGCCGGCAGGATCTCCAGCGCATGATCCATGAAGACGCCGCGCCCCTGAGAGGTGCTGAACTGCCCGCCCTGATAGGTGAGGTAGTTGAACGACTTGATGTAATCGACCATCTTCCACGGCTCGTTCGAGCCGATCAGCGTGGCCGGGAAGGACAGGGTGTGGAAGGGCACGTTGTCCTTGCCCATGAACTGGGTGTAGGTCACGTCGTCCGCGCCTTCGTCGGTGCGCCACCAGCGGCGCCAGGCGGCATCGTCGGCGCCCGTGGCGTCAGCCCATTCCGCAGTCGCGCCGATATATTCGATGGGCGCGTCGAACCAGACATAGAAGACCTTGCCCTCCATTCCCGGCCAGTCCCGGTCGCCGCGCTTCACCGGCACGCCCCAGTCCAGGTCGCGGGTGATCCCGCGGTCCTGCAAACCGTCGCCGTCGTTCAGCCACTTCCTCGCGATCGAGGTGGTCAGAATCGGCCAGTCGGTCTTGCTGTCGATCCAGTCGGCGATCTGGTCCTTCAGCGCGGACTGCCGCAGGTAGAGGTGCTTGGTTTCCCGTACCTCGAGGTCGGTTGATCCGCTGATGGCGCTGCGCGGGTCAATAAGGTCGGTCGGATCAAGCTGCTTGGTGCAGTTCTCGCACTGGTCGCCGCGGGCCTTGTCATAGCCGCAGTTGGGGCAGGTGCCTTCGATATAGCGGTCGGGCAGGAAGCGGCCATCGGCCTTGGAATAGACCTGGCGTTCCGACACCTCGCGGATGAACCCCTGGTCGGCCAGGCGGCCGGCGAAGTGCTGGGTCAGCACCCGGTTGCGATTGCTGGAGGACCGGCCGTAATGGTCGAAGGACAGCCCGAAGCCCCGTGCCAGCGCCGCTTGTTCGCCATGCATCCGCGCGCAATAGTCGGCAACGGCCTCGCCCGTCTTGGCGGCGGCCAGTTCGGCGGGCGTGCCATGTTCGTCAGTGGCGCAGATGAACATCACCTCGTGGCCCCGCGCCCGCAGATAGCGCGCATAGAGGTCGGCGGGCAGCTGGGACCCGACAAGGTTTCCCAGATGCTTGATGCCGTTGATATAGGGCAGGGCAGAGGTGATCAGATGGCGGGCCATGGCATGCGTCCTTTCGGGGTCGGCGACTGTCTAGCCGCGTTGGCGACCGATGGAAAGTGCGCGGCACGGCGCCGGGGGGCGGGCCTGGCTGACGCTACGTCAAGGCGTTTCGCCGGACCCCGCCGGTGTCGGCGCTGTCGCAAGACTGTTACACGGCCGAATGACTGGTTTTTCCCGAATACCCGGCACGGGACCTCTGCTGCCTGTCCTGATCTTTCTGCTGCCGATCGCAGTAGCCCTCGCGTGGCAGGCGCCTTCGAATACGAAGGCGTTCTTTTCCGAATCCGGACCGATCGAGCGGTTGTCCGCAGGTTTCCTGCTGCTGTCCTTCGCCTGGCTCGCGCTGCGGCGCAACGCGTCACGCTGGCACCAGCTCGTTCTGATCCTGGCAGCGGCCCTGCGGGAGCTGGACTGGGACAAGGCGTTCACCGAACGGGGCGTGCTGTCTCTGGGCCTCTATACCGGCGATCACCCGATGTGGCAGAAGCTGGCCGGGGCGGCGGTGCTGGTCGCGCTGGTCTGGGCCGTACAGCGGTTGCTGCGCCGTGACCTGCGGCGCTGGCTGACCGGCCTGCGGCGGGGCGTGGAGAGCAGCTGGACCATGCTGGCGGCGGTGCTGCTTTACGTCGTGGCCAAGACGCTGGATGGGCTTGGCCGGAAGCTGGCGTCACTGGGGATCGAGATATCGCAGCAGTTGAACGACGCCGCAGGACGGGGCGAAGAGGTGCTGGAGCTGTTCGCAGCGTTCCTGATCCTGTGGATCGTCGCGATCAGCCGCCGGTAAAGCGGCCTGCGGTCACGCCCGCAGGCCGTCCCGCGTCAGCGGCGGCGGTCGCGGCGCGAGGACATCGGCTGGAACGCCACGCCGACATGAGCCTCGCAATACGGTTTTCCCGACTGGCTGGGCAGGCCGCAGAACCAAAACTTGTCGGTTGCCGGATCGCCGATCGGCCATTTGCAGGTCCGCTCGGTCAGTTCCATCAGCGTCAGCTTGCGGGCGCGCTTCTCGACCTCGCGCACCGAGGCCAGCGCCTCGGGGCTGATCTCGTTGGCCGAGGGCTGGGGCGGCAGCGGCTGGCCCGCCGGCACGATCGGGCGGCGCGGGACAGGCGTGAAGGCGGGCTGGGCGGCCACCTCCTCGGGTTCTTCGGCCTCGGCCTCGGGCTGCGGTTCGGGACGCGCGGCAGGTTGCGGCGCGGATGTCGGGCGCGCAGGCTTCTTTTCAGCTACGGGTTCGGGGGCGGGCTGCGGGTCGGGTGCGGCCTCGGGCTCCTCGGTGCGGTTCGACAGGCCCAGGCGGTGGACCTTGCCGATCACGGCGTTTCGGGTGACGCCACCCAGTTCCTTGGCGATGGCGCTGGCCGACTGGCCTTCGGACCACATCCGCTTCAGCGTCTCGACACGTTCATCCGTCCAGGACATGGCTGCCTTTCCGGGCGGGTCTTCGTGCCGCCCCATCTTGTCACTTGCGATTGATCCCGTCACAAACGGGATGCCGAGATTTAGCCGCCGACGCGCAGAAATTCAAGGACCGCAAGATGACCCCCCAGATGATCACCGACCGTCCCGCGATGGGCGTGCGCCGCTTTGGCCGCGTCAACTGGCTTGGCCTGAGGACCTTGGCGACCCGAGAAGTGATGCGCTTCATGGCGGTCTGGCAGCAGACGATCTTCGCGCCCCTGATGACGGCGGGCCTGTTCGTCCTGGTCTTCGCGCTGGCCCTGGGGCAGGGGCGGGGTCAGGTCATGGGCCTGCCCTATCTCGTCTTCCTGGGGCCGGGCATCCTGATGATGACGGTGATCCAGAACAGCTTCGCCAACACCTCGAGCAGCATCACGGCTGCCAAGGTGCAGGGCAACATCGTCGACACGCTGATGCCGCCCCTGTCGGCGGCGGAGCTGCTGGCCGGATACCTGACCGGGTCAGTGGTCCGCGCGGGACTCGTGGCGACGGTCATCGGCATTGGGATGGTGATCGTGACCGGGCGCGGCATCGCGCATCCGCTTTGGGCGCTGGTCTTCGTGTTGCTGGCGGCGCTTCTGCTGGGGGGCTTGGGCATCCTGGCGGGGATCATGGCGCAGAAGTTCGACCAGATGGCGGCGATCACGAACTTCGTCATCACGCCGCTGTCGTTCCTGTCGGGCACGTTCTATTCCGTGCAGGCGCTGCCGCAGCCCTTCAACACGCTGTCGCACTGGAATCCGATCTTTTATCTGATCGACGGGGCCCGCTTCGGCGTCACCGGCGTCAGCGATGCACCGGTCGTGCGCGGCCTGCTGGTCTGCGCCGGGGTCGTGGCGGTGGTGCTGTTCGTCGCATGGCGCTGGCTGAAAACCGGCTATCGCATGAAACCGTGATTGCGCGGTGGGGCGTAAGGCGCTATGGCATCGGGCATGATCGCATGGACCGCCCTTTCCGCCCGTCCCCGACGTTGACGCAAAGTCACCGTCCGATCCTGCCTGCCTTCACATCCTGTCCTGACATCCGGGGAATCCGCCATGATTTCGCACGTCCTGCCGACCTATAACCGCGCAGCCTTGTCCTTCGAACGGGGCGAGGGATCCTGGGCCATCGCGACGGACGGGACGCGATACCTGGACCTGGGATCGGGCATCGCCGTCAACGTGCTGGGCCACGCGAACCCCGCGCTGGTCGATGCGCTGACGGCACAGGCCGGGCGGATCTGGCACGTCTCGAACCTCTACCAGATCCCCGAGCAGGAGCGGCTGGCATCCCTTCTGGTCGACCGGACCTTCGCCGACACCGTGTTTTTCACCAACTCGGGCACCGAGGCGGCAGAGCTGGCCATCAAGATGGTCCGCAAGTACTGGGACCATGCCGGCGACCCCGACCGAATCGAGATCCTGACCTTCGAGGGGGCGTTCCACGGCCGCTCGACCGGCGCGATCGCGGCATCGGGGGCCGAGAAGATGGTCAAGGGCTTCGGTCCGCTGATGCCGGGCTTCCGCCACCTGCCTTGGGGCGACATCGACACGCTGGAGGCCGCCGTCACCGATCGCACCGCCGCCGTCATGATCGAACCCGTGCAAGGCGAGGGTGGCATCCGCCCGCTGCCCGATCAGGATCTGCGGCGCATCCGCGAGATCTGTGACAGGACCGGCACGCTACTGGTCCTAGACGAGGTGCAGTGCGGCATGGGTCGCACGGGACGGCTGTTCGCACATGAATACGCAGGCATCACGCCGGACATCATGATGGTTGCCAAGGGCATCGGCGGCGGCTTCCCCTTGGGCGCCGTCCTGGCGACCGAGGCTGCAGCGGCCGGCATGGTGGCCGGCACGCACGGGTCGACCTATGGCGGCAATCCGCTGGCCTGTGCGGTCGGTGCGCGCGTGATGGATATCGTCGCCGACGAAGCCTTCCTGGCCGAGGTGAACCGCAAGGGCGCGCTGTTCCGCCAGAAGCTCGAAGGGCTGGTCGCCGCGCATCCGGGCGTCTTCGAGGGCGTGCGCGGTCAGGGGCTGATGCTGGGGCTGAAATGCCGCGTCTCGCCGGCCGACCTGGTCAAGGCCTGCTATGCCCAGCATATCCTGACCGTACCCGCGGGCGACAACACGCTGCGCCTGCTGCCGCCCCTGAACATCGAGGATGCCGAGATCTCCGAGGCGGTGGAGCGGTTGGACCGCGCCGCCGGCAGCCTTGCCGGCTGAGATCAGCTTCCGGCCGGTCGCGTCGGGCGACCTGCCGATGCTGGCCCTTTGGCTGGCACGGCCAGAGGTCGCCCGCTGGTGGCCGGACCCCCGTCATCAGCTGGGCCTGATGCGCAGTGATCTGGACGAGGCTGCGATGACGCAGGTCATCGCGATGGATGGCGACGTGCCCCTTGGCTATGCTCAGCATTACCCGGCTCATCACTGGCCGGCGCCGCATTTCGCCGACCTGCCCGCCGATGCCGTCGCCATCGATGTCTTCGGCAGCCCCGAGGGCAGGGGCCGGGGCGGGGAATGGCTGCGCGCCTTGGGCGATCTGCTGCTGGAGCGGACGCAGGTTCTGGCGATCGATCCAGATCCGCGCAACCTGCGCGCCATCCGCGCCTATCAGAAGGCGGGCTTTTCTGGCGATGCGGTCCTGCCGGACGGCGCCGGCACTCCGGTGCGCGTGATGAGACGCCGACGATAACTGCATTCAGTTCGAACAGACCCGCAGAGGGACGCCGCGCCCCCTTGACCACGCCACGGCAAGCAGGCTTGCTTGGCAGATATCGCCGAAAGACAGACAGATGACCCATTTCCTGGATATCCATACGACTGAACAGGCCGCGCTGCGGTCGATCATCGACACTGCCCGCGCCATGAAGACTGCCCGCAACGACCGCCCGAAGGGCAGCCCCGATGACGAGCAGCCGCTGGCGGGCCGCATGGTGGCGCTGATCTTCGAGAAGCCCTCAACCCGCACCCGCGTCAGTTTCGATGTGGGCGTGCGCCAGATGGGCGGGCAGACGATGGTCCTGTCGGGGTCCGAGATGCAGCTGGGCCACGGCGAGACCATTGCCGATACCGCCCGCGTTCTGTCGCGCTATGTCGACCTGATCATGATCCGCACCTTCGAGGAGGCGACCCTGCACGAGATGGCGGAATACGCGACCGTTCCGGTGATCAACGGGCTGACGAACCGCACCCACCCCTGCCAGATCATGGCCGACGTGATGACCTTCGAGGAACATCGCGGCCCCATCGCGGGGCGCAAGGTTGTCTGGTCGGGCGACGGCAACAACGTCTTTGCTAGCTTCGCCCATGCAGCGGGACAGTTTGGCTTCGACCTGACCTTCACCGGCCCGCCGCCGCTGGACCCCGAACGCGCCTGCCTTGACTATGCCGAAGGCATGGGCCGCCCGGTCACTATCGAGCGTGACCCGTTCAGGGCGGTCGAGGGGGCCGATCTGGTCGTCACCGACACCTGGGTCAGCATGCATGATCCGCAATCCGCGAAAGAGCGTCGGCACAACCAGCTGCGCGGTTATCAGGTCAATGTAGCCCTGATGGGCCGCGCCAAGCCCGACGCGCTGTTCATGCACTGCCTGCCCGCGCATCGCGACGACGAGGTCACCAGCGAGGTGATGGACGGTCCTGCCTCGGTCATCTTCGACGAAGCCGAGAACCGCTTGCACGCGCAAAAGGCGATCATGAGGCATTGCTTGGGTTTATGACCGGCACTGCCGCGGCGACATGAAAGCTTCACGGTGGTGTCGTTTGTCCGTCACGGTCGCGCTCTAACCGGTCGCCTGACCCGCAGCATGCGGATCAGGATCGACCGACAGGAGCCACGCGATGGACGACACCACACGCCGCCATGTTTTCCGCACAACTCAGCTGGAAGAGGCCGACGGCCCCGGCCTGAACCCTACCCAGAACCGCACCATGGGCGAGATCATTGCCGCCCGCTTCTCGCGTCGCGGCTTCCTGCGCGGCTCGATGGCGACGGTGGCGATCAGCGCGACGGTCAGTCCGATGGCGCTGATGTCGGCGGGCGAGGCGAAGGCTCAGGGTGCATCCGGCAGCGCCTTCGACTTCACCGAGGTGATGGCCGGCGTCGATGCCGACCATCACGTCGCCGAAGGCTATGACGCCGACATCCTGCTGCGCTGGGGCGACAAGGTCTTCGCCGATGCGCCGGAATTCGACCCCGCCGCACAGACCGAGGCCGCGCAGGAACGCCAGTTCGGCTATAACAACGACTTCGTGGGCTTCATCCCGCTGGACGGCGCCGACGATCACGGCCTGCTGGTCGTGAACCACGAATACACCAACGAACACCTGATGTTCCCCGGCATCGTGACGATGCAGAACGGCGAGATGGTCGTGGCCGACGCCACCGCCGAGCGCGCGGGCATCGAGATGGCCGCACATGGCGGCACGGTGATCGAGATCCGCAAGGTCGACGGCAAGTGGCAGCCTGTCCTGGACGGCGCTATGAACCGCCGCATCACCGCCAAGACCGAAATGCAGCTGACCGGTCCCGCTGCGGGTCATGACCGCATGAAGACCTCGGCAGATCAGACCGGCACGAAGGTTCTGGGCACGATCAACAACTGTGCTGGCGGCGTGACGCCCTGGGGCACCTACATCATGGCCGAGGAGAACATTCACGGCTATTTCACCGGCGAACTGCCCACAGATCACCCCGAGGCCGCGAACTATGAGCGGATGGGCATTCCAGGCGGCACCTATCAGTGGGGCTTCTTCGACAAGCGCTTCAATGTCACCGATGAGCCGAACGAGCCGAACCGCTTCGGCTGGATCGTCGAGGTCGATGTCATGGACCCGAACGCGACCCCTAAGAAGCGCACCGCGCTTGGCCGCTTCAAGCATGAGGGTGCGTCCAGCGCCGTGTCCAAGGATGGTCGCGTCGTGTTCTATCTGGGCGATGACGAGCGCTTCGACTATGTCTACAAGTTCGTGACCGCCGGGACCTACAACCCCGAGGACCGTGCCGCCAACATGGACCTGCTGGACGAGGGCACGCTGTACGTGGCGCGCTTTGACGAGGATGGCAGCGTCGCTTGGATGCCGATGGTGCATGGCGAAGGCCCGCTGACGGCCGAGAACGGCTTCGAGAGCCAGGCGGACGTGCTGATCGAGACCCGGCGCGCCGCCGATCTGCTGGAAGCGACGCCCATGGACCGCCCGGAGGACATCGAGCCCAATGCCGAGACGGGCCGCGCCTATGTCATGCTGACCAACAACACCAAGCGCGAAGAGGCGAACGCTGCCAACCCACGGGTGGAAAACGCCTTCGGCCATATCATCGAGATCCAGGAGGAGGGCGGCGATCTGGCCGCGACCACCGGCACCTGGGAGATCCTGGTGAAATGCGGTGATCCGTCGATTGCCGAGGTCGGGGCGACCTTCTCGACCGAGACGACCGAAAACGGCTGGTTCGGAATGCCCGACAACTGCGCGATCGACGCTGACGGACGCCTCTGGGTGTCGACGGACGGCAACTCACCCAGTGAAACGGGGCGGACCGATGGCCTGTGGGCCGTGGATACCGAAGGCGATGCGCGCGGCACCTCGCGGCTGTTCTATCGAGTTCCAGTCGGTGCTGAGATGTGCGGTCCGTGCCCAACGCCGGACTTGGCAACCTTCTTCGTGGCTGTGCAGCATCCGGGCGATGGCGGCGAGGACTGGGAAGGCCATGGCCGCGCATCCTACTACGAGGACCTGTCGACCCGCTGGCCCGATTTCCGCGACGACATGCCGGTGCGCCCGGCGGTCGTGGCGATCACCAGGCAGGGCGGCGGCCGTATCGGCTGACCGAAATGACGGGCGGCCGCTGGCCGCCCGACACGACGTGAAAAACCCGCGCCTGCCGGCGCGGGTTTGTTCGTGCTTGGCGGCAGGTTCAGCCGATGGCGGCGGCTCGGACCTCGTCGTCGATGCCGTCAAGGTACTGGGCGAAGTTGTCGCAGAACATCTGCACCAGCTTGGCGGCCTGTGCGTCATAGGCGGCCGGGTCGGCCCAGGTCTGGCGGGGGTCCAGAAGGCGGTCCTCGACGCCCGGCACGCTGACCGGAACGTCGAAGCCAAAGTTCGGGTCGCGGCGGAACTGGACGTCGTTCAGGCTGCCGTCAAGGGCTGCGGCCAGAAGCGCACGGGTCGCCGCGATCGGCATGCGCTTGCCGGTGCCGAAGGCGCCGCCGGTCCAGCCGGTGTTGACCAGCCAGCAGCTGGCGCCGTGCTGGGCGATCTTTTCCTGCAGCAGCTTGCCATAAACCTCGGGGCGGCGAGGCATGAAGGGGGCGCCGAAGCAGGTCGAGAAGGTCGGGACCGGTTCGGTCACGCCGACCTCGGTGCCTGGCGTCTTCGAGGTGAAGCCCGACAGGAAGTGATACATGGCCTGTGCCGGGGTAAGCCGCGCGATCGGCGGCAGGACGCCGTAGGCGTCGCAGGTCAGCATGATCACGTTTCGCGGATGGCCGCCCAGGCTGGTAGCCGAGGCGTTCGAGATTGCCTCCAGCGGGTAGGCGCAGCGCATGTTGTCGGTAATCGAGTTGTCCTCGAAGTCGAGTTCGAGGCTGTCTTTGTCGAAGACCATGTTCTCGATCACGGTGCCGAAGCGCGAGGTGGTGGCGTGGATCTCTGGCTCAGCCTCGGCGGACAGGTTGATCGTCTTGGCGTAGCAGCCGCCTTCGAAGTTAAAAATGCCGGTATCCGACCAGCCGTGTTCGTCGTCACCGATCAGCACGCGCGAGGGGTCGGCCGACAGCGTCGTCTTGCCAGTGCCGGAGAGGCCAAAGAAGACGGCGCTGTCGTCCGGGTTGCCCGGCGCGTGATTGGCGCTGCAATGCATCGGCATGATGCCCTTTTCCGGCAGCAGATAGTTCAGCAGCGTGAAGACCGACTTCTTGTTCTCGCCGGCATAGGCGGTGTTTGCGATCAGGATCAGCTTCTTGTCGAAATTCATGGCGATCACGGTTTCGCTACGGCAGCCGTGGCGGGCAGGATCGGCCTTGAAGCCTGGGCAGTTGATGATCGTGAATTCGGGGGTGAAGGTCGCAAGCTCGGATGCGTCCGGGCGGCGCAGCAGGTGGCGGATGAAGAGGCCGTGCCACGCCAGTTCGGTCACCACACGGACGTCCAGGCGGTTTTCCGGATCGGCACCACCGAACAGATCCTGCACGAAGTAGTCCCGCCCCTTCATGTGCGCCAGCATGTCTGCGTGCAGCAGGTCGAACGCCTCGGGGGCCATGGGCTTGTTGTTGTCCCACCAGATTGTGTCTTCGACCGAGGCCGAGCGGACCACGAACTTGTCCTTGGGCGACCGTCCGGTGTGGGCACCGGTCGACACGAGGAAGCTTCCCCCGATCCCGAGCTGACCTTCGCCACGGGCGACCGCCTGAGACATCAGCGCGGGCTCGAGAAGGTTATAATGCACTTGGCCCAGCCCCTCGATGCCCTGATCCTCAAGCCGGCAATGGGGGTTTACGCGCGTCGTCATGATGGTTGGCTCCGTCGGTGAAGGGGTATGGAGAGATGGGACAGCTTTTTTGGCTATAACATCTAAGAATCATGACGAAACACGGCAGCGCAAACGGTTAGCGTTAACTGCTAATGTTATCGCCAACATGACGGGTGGTGCCGGAATTTCGGTAATAGACGCGTGGAGAGCAGGCTTGAAAACGACAGAAACAAAGGAAAGTGATTCGGATGCAGCTTCACGCGACAACGGTAGCCTTGGATAGCCGAGCGCTGGTGATCCTGGGGCCTGCGGGCTCTGGCAAGTCGACTCTGGCATTGCAGCTGATGGCGGTGGGGGCGGTGCTTGTCGCGGACGATCGCACCGACCTAGAGCTTTCGTCCGGACAGCTGATGGCCTCGGCGCCGGCGCAGCTTCGGGGCCGGGTCGAGGCTAGGGGCGTCGGCATTTTGGCCGCAGATCCGGCGCCTTCGAGTCGCGTCGCGTTGGCTTGCGATCTGGGCCGCCGGGAAGAGGATCGTTTGCCACACTCCCACGTTCAGCAGTGGCTGGGGGTTCCGGTTCCGCTTGTCCTGGGACCCTATCGGTCGCATCTTTATGCTGCGCTGCGTCAGATGCTTGTGGGGCAGCGTCTGGCTTAACGGATTGAACCCAAGGACGAAGGAACGCGCGTGGTCCGCAACTTCATGATATCGCCGTCCAGCCGCACAGAGAACCAGCGGCTTGTCCTGGTCACCGGCCCCTCCGGTGCGGGACGCTCGACCGCGATCAATGTGCTCGAGGATCTGGGGTTCGAAGCCATCGACAATCTGCCGCTGTCTCTGATCCCGCGCCTGCTGGACGGGCCGGCGCGGCCGATGCCGCTGGCATTGGGGCTGGATGTTCGCAACCGCGATTTTTCGACGTCCAATGTGATCGAACTGATCGACCGTTTGACCAGGTCGCCGGAATACGCGCCCGAGGTGCTGTATCTGGACTGCGCCACCGACGTGCTTGTCCGTCGCTACAACGAGACCCGTCGCCGCCATCCCCTGACCCCGGACGAAGCGCCGATGGCAGGCGTCCTGGCCGAGATCGACCTGCTGGCCCCCATCCGGGCGCGGGCCGATATCCTGGTGGACACGACCGAGTTGTCGCCGCACGACCTGAAGGCGGAATTGACGCGGGCCTTCGACATCCGGCCGGGACAGCGCCTCAGCGTGTCGCTGCATTCCTTCAGCTACAAGCGCGGGGTGCCGCGGGGCCTCGACATGATGTTCGATTGCCGCTTCCTGGCCAATCCGCATTGGGAGCCGGACCTGCGCCCGCTGGATGGCCGCGACCCGAGGGTTCAGGCCCATGTCGCAGCCGATTCCCGATTCTCGGAGTTCTTCGCCAAGGCCCTCGAACTGGTTGAATTTCTGCTTCCCGCGCATCTCGAAGAGGGTAAATCCCACCTTGCGGTGGGCTTTGGCTGCACCGGGGGGAAACACCGTTCCGTCACTTTGGTGGAAAAAGCGGCTCTGGCGCTTGCAGAGGCTGGCTGGCCGGTGTCAATAAGGCACAGGGAACTCGAGCGACGCGGCGTCGCGCTGAATACCGGCGCAGATATGCCGCGCGACGGCGAAGCAGCGCCGGTGCGGGGGCAGGCGCTGTGAAACTGCTGGGGCCCGAGCGGTCGTTTTGTCTTGGTGGGGCGCATTGATCGGAATTGTCATCGTGGCGCATGGCGGGCTGGCGCGGGAATATCTTTCCGCGGTAGAACATGTCGTGGGCCCGCAGGTAGGCATCGCTGCCGTCGCGATCGAGGACGATCACGACCGTGCCGTGAAAACTGCGGAAATCAAGGCCGCTGCGGATGCGGTCGACCTGGGCGACGGTGTCGTCCTGGTGACGGATCTTTTCGGCGGCTCACCCTCGAACCTGTCGCTGCCGGCTTGCGCCGTGCAGGATCGGACCATCCTCTATGGCGCGAACTTGCCGATGCTGGTCAAGCTGGCCAAGTCACGGCACCTGACTGTGCGCGACGCTGTCACCTGCGCCAAGGATGCGGGGCGCAAGTACATAAATTCCTACAACGTGCCGCCGGATGTTGGCCTCGACAGCGGAAGTTGCGCCCGATGACGGAAATCGTCACCCGCGAGCTGTCGATCATCAACGTCAAGGGACTGCATGCACGGGCCAGCGCCAAGTTCGTCGACGTCGTCGAGCGTTTTGATGCGCAGGCGACGGTCGAGAAGGACGGCATGGCCGTGGCCGGCGACTCGATCATGGGGCTGTTGATGCTGACCGCCCCGCGCGGCAGCCAGATCAGGGTCACCGCCAGCGGCCCGCAGGCGGTCGAGCTTCTGGATGCGCTGGATGCGCTCGTGGCGGATTACTTCGGCGAAGGCATGTAGTGCCGGGCCGCAAGTCCTATCACCACGGCAATCTGCGCCAAGCGCTTGTCGAGGCGACCGCCGCGCTGATCGAGACGCAGGGCCCCCAAGCCTTCACCCTCGCCGAGGCAGCCAGAAGCGCCGAGGTCTCGGCGGCGGCCCCTTACCGCCACTTCAAGGGCCGCGACGACCTTCTGGAAGAGGTTGCACGCCAGGGCTTCGTCGAATTTACCGCCCGGCTTGAGGCGGCGTTCGACCAGGGGCGCCCCAAACCGCTGACTGCTTTCCTGCGAATGGGGCAGGCCTATCTGGACTTTGCGGCCGAGCGGCCCGGATACTACATGGCAATGTTCGAATCCGGGGTTTCGGTCGTCGGCAACGCCGAACTGGCGGCGGCGTCGGACCGGGCCTTGGGTGTTCTGGTGACTGCAGCCGAAGCCTTGTCGTCCCGTCTGCCTGCTGCAGACCGTCCCCCGGCGCGGATGGTGGCGAACCACATCTGGGCCCTCAGCCATGGCGTGGTCGAACTGTTCGGACGCGGCAGGCCAGGCAGCCGCAGCCCCGTCGCCGCCAGCGAGATGCTGGAAAGCGGAGCCCTGATCTATCTTCGCGGCCTTAGGCTGCTTCCCGAGTGATTTTTCTTGGCAGTTGTCTTGAAGACGCCCGATGACGCTCCATCTATGTAAATGTGAATAACATTAACATAGGGAGACCTTATGATGGATACTGCCTCACGCGCGCTTCGACCCACTGGCGGTCCGCGCCTTGGCGAATTTCTGGCCCATGGCCGCGACTGGCTGGACAACCGTGGGCGCGTCGCCTGGATCGTCGCCATGATCCTGGGTTTCATCGCCTTCTGGCCCTTGGGCCTCGGCCTCATGTTCTACATGATCTGGAGCAAACGCATGTTCGGATGCAGCAAGCGCACGCGCGCACCCCGCTATACCGCCCCGTCTACCGGGAACTCGGCATTCGACGCCTATCGTGAACAGACGCTGAAGCGGCTGGAGGACGAGCACCGCGAATTCGTCGATTTCCTGCAGAAGCTTCGCGAAGCCAAGGACAAGGCCGAATTCGACCAGTTCATGGACAGCCGCCAGCCCAAGGCAGACGCCTGATCGACAAGGGGGCCGGGTGACCGGCCCCTGTCCTTAGCGCGTCGGGACAGGAGTCTCGCCGCGATAGTCGTAGAACCCGCGGCCCGTCTTCCGGCCCAGCCAGCCGGCCTCGACATATTTCGTCAGCAGCGGACAGGGGCGGTACTTGGTATCCGCCAGCCCGTCATGCAGGACGTTCATGATCGCAAGGCAGGTGTCCAAGCCGATGAAATCGGCCAGTTCCAGCGGCCCCATCGGATGGTTCGTGCCCAGCTTCATCGCGCTGTCGATCGACTGGACGGAACCTACGCCCTCATAGAGGGTATAGACCGCCTCGTTGATCATCGGCATCAGAATGCGGTTGACGATGAAGGCCGGGAAATCCTCGGCGCTGGCTGCAGTCTTTCCCAGCTTGCCGACCACATCGAGCAGGGCCGAATAGGTCGCCTCGTCCGTTGCGATGCCGCGGATCAGTTCGACCAGCTGCATGACGGGGACGGGGTTCATGAAGTGGAATCCCATGAATTTCTCGGGCCGGTCGGTTCGGCTGGCCAGCCGCGTGATCGAGATGGACGACGTGTTCGACGTCAGGATCGTCTCGGGCTTCAGGTGCGGGACCAGATCCTCGAAGATCGCCTGCTTGACGGTCTCGCGCTCGGTCGCGGCTTCGATGACCAGATCGGTCCGTCCCAAGTCCGACAGCTTCAGCGTCGTGCTCAGCCGACCCATGGCCACCTTCTTGTCACCTGCCGATATCTTCTCGCGGCTGACCTGCCGCTCAAGATTGCGGTCGATCAGCGACACGGCCTTGTCCAGTGCGTCCTGGCTGATGTCGGTCAGCAGCACGTCGAAGCCGGCGACGGCGAAGACATGGGCGATGCCGCTGCCCATCTGGCCCGCACCGATCACGCCAACCGTTTGAATCGCCATGTCTGCACCCCTGGTTCTGCTCGGCGGAACGATAGGGCGGGGGCGCGGGGGCTGCAACGCAAAACCGCCCCCGAAGGGGCGGCTGCAAGACTCGTTCCGCAAGGTCGCGGTCAGAGTTTCTCGGTCAGTTCGGGGACGATGGTGAAGAGGTCGCCGACAAGGCCGTAGTCGGCGACCTGGAAGATCGGCGCCTCCTCGTCCTTGTTGATGGCAACGATGACCTTGCTGTCCTTCATGCCCGCCAAGTGTTGGATCGCGCCAGAAATGCCCACTGCGACATAGAGCGCGGGCGCCACGACCTTGCCGGTCTGGCCGACCTGCCAGTCGTTCGGAGCATAGCCCGAGTCAACCGCGGCGCGCGATGCGCCGACCGCGGCGCCAAGCTTGTCGGCCAGCTGCTCGATCAGGACGAACTGCTCTTTCGAGCCGAGTGCGCGGCCACCCGATACGACGCGGCCGGCCGAGGTCAGCTCGGGGCGGTCGCTTTCCGCCACCTCGTCGTTCAGCCAGGACGACAGCGCCGGGTCGTCCGCCAGCGTCGCGTCGGTCACGGGGGCCGAGCCGCCGTCACCCGCCGCATCGAAGCTGGTGGTACGGATCGTCATGACCTTGACCGCATCCGAGGACTTGACCGTCTGGATCGCGTTGCCAGCGTAGACCGGGCGCTCGAACGTGTCGGCGTCGACAACCTTCGAGACGTCCGAGATCACCATCACGTCCAGCAACGCGGCGACGCGCGGCATGACGTTCTTGGCGTCGGTGGTCGCAGGCGCCACGACATGGCTGTAATCGCCCGCCAGCGACGCCAGCAGCGCCGCCGTAGGCTCGGCCAGACGGTGGCCATAGCGCGCGTCCTCGGCCACGAGGACCTTTGCGACGCCGGCGATCTTGGCGGCGGCATCCGCCGCAGCACGGGCTTGCGCCCCGGCGCAAAGGACGGTCACGTCGCCCAAGGGCGCCATGGCGCTGACGGCCTTGCCCGTCGCGTCAAGGTTCAGTTCGCCATTGGTGACTTCGGCCAGCAGAAGAACAGCCATCACACGATCCCCGCTTCTTTCAGTTTCGACACCAGCTCATCGACCGAGCCGACCTTGATCCCGGCTTTGCGGCCTTCAGGTTCGCGCGTGCTGACCACGGTCAGGCGCGGCGTCACGTCGACCCCATAATCGGCCGCCGTCTTTTCATCCAAAGGCTTCTTCTTGGCCTTCATGATGTTCGGCAGACTGGCATAGCGCGGCTCGTTCAGGCGCAGGTCGGCGGTGACGATGGCCGGAAGCTTGACCTCGATGGTCTGCAGGCCGCCGTCGACTTCACGGGTGACCTTCGCGGTCTCTCCCTCGACCTCCAGCTTGCTGGCGAAGGTCGCCTGGCCCCAGCCCAGAAGCGCCGCCAGCATCTGGCCGGTCGCGTTCATGTCGTTGTCGATCGCCTGCTTGCCGGCGATCACCAGGCCGGGCTGCTCCTGATCGATCACGGCCTTGAGGATCTTGGCCACCGCCAGCGGCTCGATGTCCTGGTGCACATCGTCTGCGGCGACGACCAGGATCGCGCGGTCCGCACCCATGGCCAGCGCCGTTCGCAGCGTTTCCTGCGCCTGCTTGACGCCGATGCTGACGGCGACGATCTCGGTCGCCGTGCCCTTCTCCTTCAGTCGGATCGCCTCTTCGACAGCGATCTCGTCGAAGGGGTTCATCGACATCTTCACGTTGGCCAGATCGACACCCGACCCGTCCGCCTTGACGCGGGCCTTCACGTTATAGTCGATCACCCGCTTAACCGGCACGAGGACTTTCATCAGCCTCTCTCCCTTTCTTGCGTCGTCTATCGGGGGGAAGTGTTAGACAGGGCGTTCCGGCAATAACAGGGCAAAAACGTCACGGAACGTCGCGTTTGCGGCTGTTTTGCCCGGTCCGAGGCTAACGGCTGGCGCCGGGCACCCAGAGGATGTCGCTGGCGCCGCCGTCGTTGGCCACGCGGCCGGCCACGAACAGCCAGTCCGACAGCCGGTTCAGATAGCGCACCGCGGACCCGTTCACGTCACCGCCGGCCAGCAGCTCCGTGGCGCGGCGCTCGGCGCGGCGGGCGACGGTTCGGGCCAGGTGCAGATGCGCCGCCAAGGCTGATCCGCCTGGCAAAATAAAGCTGCGCAGCGGCTGCAGGTCAGCGTTCATCGCGTCGATCTCGGCTTCCAGCCGGTCCACCTGAGCGTCGATGATGCGCAGAACCGGATAACCGGCCTGGTCGTCTGCGGCCATGTTCGGTCGCGACAGGTCCGCACCCAAGTCGAACAGGTCGTTTTGGATCACCGCCAGCCATTCCGCCAACTGGCCGTCTGCATGCAGCCGGCACAGGCCAAGCGTCGCGTTCAGCTCATCCACCGTGCCATAGGCCTCGACCCGGGGATCGTGCTTGGTCACGCGGCTGCCGTCTGACAGGGCGGTGTCGCCCTTGTCGCCGGTCCGGGTATAGATCTTGTTCAGCACCACCATCAGAGCGCCCTCCACCAGACGAACAGCAGCATGATGGCGATGGCCGCGGCCTGCGCGTAAAGCCTCCAGCGCATCATCCGGTTGCCGTGTTTTCGGTTGAACTCTCCGCCGCGGGCAAAGCCGCCGATCCCGGTCATCAGGATCGCCACAACGATGCCGATCGAGATCACCATCACGAGGAAAAGGGATTTGTCTTCCATGGGCACACCGCCTTTCGGCCGCGACCCTAGCCGCGCCGGGCAAACCAGTCCAGAGCACGGGACGACAGAA
>JAYZBS010000073.1:0-14139 GCA_036338635.1 Pseudomonadota bacterium
AAGAGCACCAGCGGCTTGCCGGTTTCGACGGCGCGTTCGGCGGCGGCGACGATGGCGTTGCCGACATACATGCCCATCGACCCGGCCATGAAGCTGAAATCCTGGCCGGCGGCGATGACCGGGGTGCGGCCGATCTCGCCCTCGGCGACCAGCATGGCCTCTTTTTCGCCGGTGGATTTCTGCGCGGCCTTCATGCGGTCGGGGTATTTCTTTTGGTCTCGGAACTGCAGCGGGTCGGCGACCGGATCGGGCACCTTCACCTCGAGGAACGCGCCGCCGTCAAAGAGCGCCGCGAAACGGTCGCGCGGCGTGATCGCCATGTGGTGGTCGCAGTTGGTGCAGACGTTCAGGTTGTCCGACAGTTCGCGATGAAACAGCATCGTCCCGCATTCGGGGCACTTCGTCCACAGGTTCTCGGGCACCTCGCGGCGCGAGAACAGCGAGTTGATGCGCGGGCGGACGTAGTTCGTGATCCAGTTCATCGCGAAGGCCTTGGCTGTTTCCCGCCCCAGATAGGCCGCAACGGGGGGAATTGCAATTGCCGGGTCGGGCGGGAATGATGCGGCCCATGTGGGCCACGCTGTTCTTCCTGCTGCATACTTCGCTGTCGCTGGCGGTCATCGTTCGCGTGCTGCTGCGCCCGCGGACCGAGCCGTCTGTGCGGCTTGTCTGGGTCATGGTCGTGCAGGCGGTGCCGGTCGTGGGTGTGCTGGCGTATCTGCTGTTCGGCGAAGTGCGCATGAACCGGGCCGAGGTCCAGCGCATGGCCGACGTGCGCGACCGGCTGACCGGGCTGCGCAACCCCAGCCCCGCGACATGGCCGCCGGTGCCCGACGACACGCGTGCGGTGACAGCGGCCAACGCGGCGGTCGGTGGCATGCCGCCGGTCAGCGGCAACCGGATCCGCCTGCTGCCCGAAAGCGACGCGGCCATCGACCTGATGGTCGAGGCGATCGACGCCGCGAAGGATCATGTGCATGTGGTCTTCTACATCTGGCTGACCGACGTCAGCGGCATCAAGCTGGCCGAGGCGATCATCCGCGCCGAGGCTCGGGGCGTCCAGTGCCGCGTCATCGTCGATGCCCTGGGATCGCGCGCCTTCGTGCGCTCCGAGATCTGGGACCGGATGCAGCAGGGCGGGGCGGAATGCGTGACCGCCTTTCCCTGGGGCCTGCCCTTCGTCAGCATCCTGTTCCAGCGCCTGGATCTGCGCAACCACCGCAAGATCGTGGTGATCGACAACCGCATTGCCTTCACCGGCAGCCGGAACGGATCGGACATGGCCTTCGCGATCAAGCCGCGCTTCGCGCCCTGGGTCGATCTTCTGGTCTCGGTCGAGGGGCCGGCGGTGCGACAGCTGCAGGCGGTCTTCCTGGGCGACTGGATGAGCTATACCGGCCGCGACCTGGGCCACATGCTGCAGCCCGTCCAGCCGGTCGCGGATCCGGGCAGCATCGCGCAGGTCATCGCGACAGGTCCCGACCGGCGGGCGGGTACGGTGTCGGACTGCCTGTCGGGGATGCTGCATGCCGCCCGCGACCGGGTGGTGATCACGACGCCGTATTACGTGCCCGACACGGCGTTGGACGCGGCAATCCGGGCCGCCGCCCGGCGGGGCGTCCATGTCACCATGCTGCTGCCCGCGCGCAACGACAGCCTGATCGTCGGCGCAACCAGCCAAGGGTTCTATTATGGCCTGCTGGCGGCGGGCGTCAGGCTGATGCTGTTCGAGGACGGGCTGCTGCACTCCAAGATTATGACGGTCGACGGGCAGATGGCGATGATCGGCAGCGCGAACCTGGACCGTCGCAGCTTCGAGCTGAACTACGAAGTCAACATGGCCATCATCGACCGTGAGGTCGTGGCCGAACTGGATGCGCGCCAGAAGACCTATGCCGCCCGTGCCCAGCCCGTCACGCTGGACGAGGTCAAGGGTTGGAGCGCCTTCCGCCGGATGCGCAACAACCTTCTGGCGCTGGCCTCTCCGCTGCTGTGATCACAGGGGCAGGGCGGTCGTGTATTTCGTCTGCCGCAGGACGAAATGCGTCACCGCGCTGCGGATGATGCCCAGGGGGAGCATCCGGCGCATGAGAAAGTGCTCCAGCCCCTCGGGGTCGGGGGCGATGATCTTCAGTTGATAATCCGAGGTGCCGGTGATGGTCGCGCATTCCAGAACCTGATCCTCGGTCTGAACGAAGCGGTCGAAGCGCGCCAGCGACGGCTCTGTATGGTCCAGCAGCGACACCTGGACATAGGCCATGGCGTGCAGCCCGGCCTGCGCAGGCGCGACCAGGGCCACTTGGCGATCGATCACCCCCGTCTCGATCAGGCGGCGAAGGCGCCGCCAGGCCGGCGAGGTCGAAAGGCCGGCCGCCTCGGCAAGGGCCTGGGTCGACAAGGTCGTGTCGCGCTGAAGATGCCGAAGCAGGCGACGGTCGGTTTCGTCCAGTTCAGGCATCAGATTTCACAGTTGGACCTGGTGGGGCATGTTGTGCCCTAAGCTAAGCTTTGGTGGGCTATTCCGGCAAGGCTTTTCGCCAATCCGGGGTATACTGATCCCCGAGGAGGAACCCGTCATGCCCAAGTCGACCGAATACGAGGCGAAACATCCCGATGCGCAGGGCTTCATCGCCTATGACGCCGAAGAAGACGCCGTCTGGCGCGATCTTGTCGCCCAGCAGATGCCGGCGGTGCAGCGGCACATGGCAGCGCCCTATCTGCGCGGGCTGGAGCTTCTGAACCTGCCCGCCGACCGCGTGCCGCAGTGTCCGGACGTGTCTGCGAAGCTGGGCGCGCTGACCGGCTGGCGGGTAGAACCCGTGCCGGCACTGATCGGCTTTGGCCGCTTCTTCGGGATGCTGTCCGACCGGACCTTCCCCGCTGCCAGCTTCATCCGCAAACGCAAGCACTTCGACTATATCGAGGAACCGGACATCTTCCACGAGATCTTCGGTCACACGCCGCTGCTAACCGATCCGGCCTTCGCGGCCTTCAGCCAGGCCATCGGCGAGGCCGGGACCCGCTGCGACAAGGCCGACTACAGCTGGCTGATCCGCCTCTACTGGTTCTCGATCGAGTTCGGACTGATGCGGGAAGGTGGCCAGTTGAAGGCCTTGGGGTCGGGGTTGGCAAGTTCCGTCACCGAACTGCCCTGGGCGATCTCGGGCCAGCCGGAACACCGGCCCTTCGATGTCATCGACATCCTGCGCACGCCCTATCGCATCGACATCCACCAGCCGGTCTATTTCGTGATAGACGATCTGGACGACCTGTTCGCCGCCGCCAGGCGCGACCTGCTGGCCGACATCGGTCAGGCACGCACGCTGGGGCTGCACGAACCGAAATATCCGCCGAAGACGGCCGCCTGAGGAGATGCCGATGACCGACGATCTTGCCACCAGCACCTGCGAACCCTGCCAGGGCGGCACGCCTGCAATGGATGCCGCCACGGCCCGCCAGATGATGGATCAGCTGACCGGCTGGACATTGTCCGACGACGGCACCGCCATCACCCGCCGCTTCGAGTTCAAGGGCTTTGCCAAGGCGGTCGAGATGGCGAACCTGGCCGCTTGGCTTGGCAACAAGCAAGGCCACCATCCCGACATCGCCTTCGGCTGGGGCTATTGCGCCGTCACCTTCACCACGCACGAGGCGGGCGGGCTGACGCGGAACGACTTTGTCTGCGCGGCCCGGCTGGACGCGCTGGTGGCCTGACACGCAAGGGTTGTCGCGCGTCCCGCCAGCGTCTATTCCGGTCGCAGTCAGGTTGCGACGGGTTGCGGCGAATGATCGATCCTTGTTCCGGCAGATGTCATACGCACGCCATGCGCTGCCGGTTCGGGCGGAACGTGGCGTGGCGGTAAGCCCGGGCAGGGGCTGGCTGCGGCGGCGCATCCGCGCCCATGCGGCGCGCCAGTGGCAGCGGATGCACGACAGCGCCCTGCGCCGGGCCAAGCCCGTTTCTGTCGCCCTGCAGGACGAGGCGCGGGACCTCCAGCATGTCCTTGGCCGGTTCCTGCAGGCCGCTGACGCGCGCGCGCTGGGGCCGCGCGATTCGCTGATGCGCATCGAGCTGCCGCCCGGCACCGACTGGCGCTGGCGCCCGCAGGTGATGCGGACCCGCACGGTCACGCCCGCGCTGGTCGCCCCCGGGGACGGCAAGTGGCTGTCCGATGAGGTGGCCCTGTTCCACGACTGTCGCGAACAGGCGCTGATCCTGCGCCAGGTCCAGAACCGCCGCGCGACGGACCTGTCCGATTTCGGCCTCCTGCTCGAGGTGATGGGGTTTACCGGCAGCTTCCTGTCGTTCTCCCTTTCGCTGCCGCCTGCGGCGCTGGAGGATCTTGCCGGCCACCACGTGCTGCGGCTGGAATCGATCCTGCAGGCCGAACGTCCCATCGCCGTCTATGCGCGGCTGAACATCCAGCAGGGGCCCAACACGGAAACGCTGCTGCGCAAGATGGGCGACGACATCGCCGGGCGGCACTGCCCCCGCATCATCGAGTTCGACCTGGGCTATGCCAAGCTGTCGCAGCGATCGGTGGACAAGGCGTGGCTGGACGTGATCTTCGAGGCGCCGCACATGAACGCGATCGCGCTGCGCGACGCGATCCTGTCGCGCCATCCGCGGGCACAGATGTGAGGGGGGCGTCATGCTGACATTCGAGGATCATGGCGTTCGCGGCGGCATCTGGCGCGGTTGCCTGCGCGGGGATCAGGCGCCGTCCCGCGTGGTCCTGGTCCAGCACGGAGAGATCCTGGCCGAGGTGGTGCCGGTCGCCGAACGGAAGGACGCCTGGCATCTGGCGCTGCCCCTGCCGGCCGAGGTTCTGACCAGCGGCGTGCAGACGCTGCTCCTTAAATTGGATGACGGCGCCCCGGGCGAGGATGCGCGGCCCGACGGCCAGGTGCTGGCGCGGCTTGCGCTGATGGCGGGCCGGGCGCTGGACGCCGATCTGATGGCCGAGGTGGCGACGCTGCGGGCCGAGCTGGAGCTGGTCAAGCGAGAGCTGCGCCGCTTTGCCGCGGACCACGCCCGCCGCTGATCGCCTTCGCACGGGGCCAGTCACCGGCGCGTCATGTTTCCTTGCGAAGAACAAGGGGCATGGCTATATCGGCGGCCTTGCACGCCGTCCCGTCCGCGCCACCGAAGGAAGCCGCCCATGACCCTGCCGCAGACGCCATATTACCTGATCGACATGGCGAAGCTGCGCGCCAACATGGAGAAGGTCGCCTGGCTGCGAGAGGCATCGGGCGCCAAGGCATTGCTGGCGCTGAAATGCTTTGCCACCTGGTCGGTCTTCGATCTGATGCGCGACTACATGGATGGCACTACTTCGTCGTCGCTGTTCGAACTGCGCCTCGGGCATGAAGAGTTCGGCCGCGAGACCCATGCCTATTCCGTGGCCTGGGCCGACCACGAGATCGACGAGGCGGTGTCCTATGCCGACAAGATCATCTTCAACAGCCTGTCGCAGTTGGATCGCTTCGCCGGCCGCACCAAAGGCATCGCCACCGGCCTGCGCCTGAACCCGCGATTTTCGACCAGCGGCTTCGATCTGGCCGACCCCGCGCGTCCGTTCTCTCGCCTTGGCGAGGCGGACCCCGCGCGGTTGGAAGGTGCGCTGGACCGCATCAACGGCGTGATGATCCACTACAACTGCGAAAACGCCGATTTCGATCTTTTCGACCGTCAGTTGACCCGGATCGAGGATAACTTCGGCGGTCTTCTGAAGCGGCTGGACTGGGTGTCATTGGGCGGCGGCATCCATTTCACCGGCGAAGGCTATCCGCTGCAGCGCCTGGCCGACCGGCTGAAGGCCTTTCAGGACCGCTTCGGCGTGCAGGCATTTCTGGAGCCCGGCGAGGCCAGCATCACCCGCACCACCACGCTGGAGGTGTCGGTCCTGGACATTATCGACAACGGCAAGAAGATCGCCATCGTCGACAGCAGCACCGAGGCGCACATGCTGGACCTGCTGATCTATCGCGAAACCGCAAAGCTGCCGCAGGCGGGCGACCACGCCTATCAGGTGGCCGGCAAGACCTGCCTGGCCGGCGACATCTTCGGCGAGGCGCGGTTCCCGCGTCCGCTGCAGATCGGCGACCAGATCAGCATCGACGATGCGGCCGGATACACCATGGTCAAGAAGAACTGGTTCAACGGCGTGGCCATGCCCGCCATCGCCCGGCTGGAGGAGGACGGATCGGTCCGCACCGTCCGCAGCTTCGGCTATGACGACTACAAAGGCAGCCTTTCCTAAGGCCGACCCATCCTCTGCCACCTGAAGGAGACAGAATTGGCGAAGAAGAACGTGCTCATCATCGGTGCGGGCGGCGTGGCGCAGGTCACGGCGCACAAGGTCGCGCAATGGGCGGCCGAATTCGGCGACTTGCACATCGCGAACCGCACGCAGGCCAAGGCCGATGCCATCATCGACAGCTTGCGCGACAAGGGCCACGACATGGCCTGGACCAGCCATGCGCTGGACGCGATGGATGCGGGCGCGGTCGAGGCGCTGATCCGCAAGGTCGATGCGGGCATCGTGATCAACGTGGGCACGGCCTTCATCAACATGACCGTGCTGGAGGGCTGCATCCGCGCCGGCGCCGCCTATATCGACACCGCCATTCACGAGGACCCGTCCAAGGTCTGCGAGACGCCGCCCTGGTACGGCAACTACGAATGGAAGCGCCGCGAGGATGTCGCTAAGGCCGGCATCACCGCGGTGCTGGGCGCGGGCTTCGATCCGGGCGTCGTGAACGCCTATGCCCGGCTGGCCGAGGACGAATATTTCGACAAGGTCGACAGCATCGACATCGTGGACATCAATGCTGGCTCTCACGGGCGCTGGTTCGCCACGAACTTCGACCCCGAGATCAATTTCCGCGAATTTACCGGCACCGTCTATTCCTGGCAGGGCGGTGAGTGGCAGCAGAACCGCATGTTCGAGGTCGGCCGCGAATGGGATCTGCCCGTCGTGGGCAAGCGCACCGCCTATTTGTCGGGCCACGATGAGGTTCACAGCCTGTCGGCCCGCTATCCCGATGCCGACGTGCGCTTCTGGATGGGCTTTGGCGAACACTACATCAACGTCTTCACCGTCCTGCAGAAGCTGGGCCTGCTGTCGGAACAGCCCGTCACGCTGGCCGACGGGTCCGAGGTCGTGCCGCTGAAGGTCGTCAAGGCCGTTCTGCCGGACCCGGCCAGCCTGGCGCCGGACTATGAGGGCAAGACCTGCATCGGCGATCTGGTGAAAGGCACCCGCGACGGCAAGCCGGGCGAAGTCTTCATCTACAACGTCGCCGACCACAAGGAGGCCTTCGAGGAGGTCGGCAGCCAGGGCATCAGCTATACCGCCGGCGTGCCGCCCGTTGCGGCGGCGATCCTGATCGCCCGCGGGCCTTGGGACGTCAGGAAGATGGCCAATGTCGAGGACCTGCCCGCGCGCCCCTTCCTGGAGCTGCTGGGCCGGATGGGCCTGCCCACCCGCGTCATCGACGCCGAGGGCGACCGCGCGATCTGACGCGGCTTGATCTTTGACCTTTATGGCGGCGGCTTGGAACAACCGGGCCGCCGCCTGCGTTTTCACGGGTCTTCCACGTGGGTCAGATCGGTCCGCTCGAAGCATCCGGGGGGTCTGATGCCTGCTCCTAACAAGGGCTTTCTGTTTCCACGCTTCGCCGGCGAAGGCGAAAGCTCTGTCCCGCGACTGGCTAACTGGGCCGTCATCGGGATCTTTCTCATCATGGGATTCGGGGCCATCGCGGCCGGTCGCGACTTCCTGATGCCGGTGACGATGGCGGTACTGTTGTTCTTCGTCTTCACCCCCCTGCGTCGCTTCGCCGAGCGGCGGGGCGTGCCGGACGCCATGACGGCCGCCGGCATCACCCTGTCGATCCTGCTGGTCGTCGCCGTCATCGCCTATGCCGCCAGCGGTCCGATCAGCCGGGCGATCTCAAACATGCCGCTGATCAGCTATCAGCTGGAGCAGAAATTCGACAGCGTCCGGGACAGCCTTGCCGACCTGCGCGACGCCGCCGCGCGAATCGAGGACGCCCAGACCGAGGACACGCTGCCCGACGACGCGCCCGCCATCCGCATCGAGCAGGACGGCGAGACGACGTTGGGGATGGTCGTGAGGACCGCGCCCCTGCTTTTGGGGCAGACCGTCTTCACGCTGATCCTGCTGTTCTTCATGATCGCATCGGGCGATCTTTTGTATCTGAAGATCGTCCAGAGCTTTGACCGCATGCGCGACAAGCGCGGCGCCTATCTGGCCCTGCGCGAGATCGAGGATTCGCTTGGCAACTACCTGGGCGCGATCACCATCATCAATGCCTGCCTGGGGCTGGCGATCGGACTGGCGATGTGGGCCTGGGGTCTTCCGGGCGCGCTGCTGTTCGGCATCGGCGGGTTCGTCCTGAACTACATCCCCTACCTGGGCGCGATCACCGGGGTCGCAATCTCGGGACTGGTGGCGCTGGTCGTGATGCCGGGGCTGTTCTGGCCGGCAATGGTCGCTTTGACATATCTGGGCCTGACCTCGCTGGAAGGTCAGATCATCACGCCATATTTCGTCTCGCGCCGCCTGCAGATGAACACGGTCGTCGTGTTTCTGGCGGTGGCGCTGTGGGCCTGGCTGTGGTCTGTCATCGGGATGGTGATCGCGGTGCCGGTCCTGGTCGTGATGCGGGTGCTGGCCGAACATGTCCCCGGCTGGGAAAAGTTCGGCAACTTCCTGGCCGGCGACCAGCCTCCTGCGCTGGAGGAGGACGAGGCCGAGGCCAAGGAACTGGTCGAGACCGGTGCCGAGGCCGAGGACGAACCCGCCGCCCGCGCCATGACTCGGGACATGATCGACTCGGAAGAACGTTCGGGCAGCATCTGATGTCGGCTTTGCTGGCGTAAACCCTCCCTTGACCTTTCCCATTTATCGCTGGTCGCGCGAAACGGGAAAGGTGGGGCGATGAGCTTCGGCATATCGAAAAAGCTGACATTGATGATTGGGGTGGCGGTGGCGCTCAGCGTGGTGGCGATGTCGCTGCAGCTGATGTCACTGAACAAGGTGCTGTGGAATGACCGCAAGGAGCTGATCGAGACCCAGGTCGCCAGCACGATGAGCATCCTTGCGCATTTCGCGGCCGAGGCGGATGCCGGCAGGTTGACCCTGCAAGAGGCGCAGACCCGCGCCAAGGAGGCCGCGCGCGCGATCCGCTATGGCGACGACGACTATGTCTTCATCTACGACACGACGGGGTTGCGCTTGATGCATCCCGATCGGGAGCGTGAGGGCACGGTGGCCTGGGACGCGACCGATGCGCATGGCAAGCTGCATATCCGGCAGATGATCCAGACGGCACAGGCGGGCGGCGGCTTCACCGACTACTATACCGCGCGGCTGTCGGGCGGAGAGCCGCTGCCCAAGCTGTCCTATTCGGCGCAGTTCGCGCCATGGGACTGGACGGTGGGGGCGGGGCTCTATGTCGACGACATCACCGCCGATTTCATGGCCGAACTGCGCCGCAGCGGGCTGTGGTCGGCCTTGCTGGTCGCGGCGCTGGTCGCCTGCGCCATTCCGCTGTCGCGCAGCATCGGCAGGCCCATCCGGTCGCTGACCGGGATGATGGGATGGCTGGCGCAGGGCCGGACCGACATGCCCGCACCCGGCGTCGAGCGTGGCGACGAGATCGGCGCCATGGCCCGCGCGGTCGAGACCTTCCGCGAGGCGACGATCGAACGCGACCGTCTGGCCGCCGCTGCGGCCGAGGTCACGGCGCAGCAGACGGCGATGGTCGAGGCGACGCGCCTGAAGGCCGCCGAGCTTGAGCAGTTCGTGGTCGCGATCAGCCAAGGCTTCGACCGCCTCAGCTGCGGCGACCTGACGGTGCGTCTGGACGACGAACTGGCGGCCGAGTTCGGTCCGATCCGCCACCAGTTCAACGAATCGCTTGGTCAGCTGGACGAGGCCTTTGGCGTGGTGGTCGAGGGTGTGGCCATCATGCGCGCCGGTCTGGCCGAAATCAGCGCTGCCGCGCAGGATCTGGCTCAGCGCACCGAACAGCAGGCCGCCAACCTCGAGGAGACGGTGGCGGCCCTGACCGAGGTGTCGCGCGGTGTCGATCGGACCGCCGACGGAGCCACGAGCGCCGAAAGCAGCGTCGAGGCGGCGCAGCGCAGCGCCGAGGGCGGCGGGCGCGTCGTTCAGAAGGCTGTCGCCGCCGTGGGCGAAATCGAAGGCTCGACCCAACGGATCGGCACGATCATCACCGTCATCGACGAGATCGCATTTCAGACCAATCTCCTGGCGCTGAACGCCGGAATCGAGGCGGCCCGCGCGGGCGAAGCCGGCCGCGGCTTTGCCGTCGTCGCCCACGAGGTTCGCGCCTTGGCCCACAAGACCGTCGAGGCCGCACACGAGATCAAGAAGCTGATTGGCACCTCGACCGCCTCGGTCCAGGAGGGGGCAGACCTTGTCCGCGCGTCGGGCACGTCGCTTGTGACCATCGTCGACGAGGTCTCGGCGATGCGCGACATCATCACGATGATCGCCACGAGCACGCGCGAACAATCGCAAAGCCTGCGTGCCCTGTCCGAGGGTGCGGACCAGATGGACAGGGTCACCCAGCAGAACGCCGCCATGGTCGAGCAGACGACCGCTGCCGCCCGCGCCCTGGAAGAGCAGACCGAGCAGCTGGCCGCGAAGGCGGCGCAGTTCCGCACCAGCCCGCGCGATGCAAGATCGTCGGTGGTGCCGCAGCCGATGCAGGCGGCGGTCGGTTCGAACTGGTGAAGGCCCGCGCCCGCGCCCGCAAGCCGTGCGGGCGCGGGTATCAGCCGCGCTGGCTGCGTCGGCGGTGCTTCAGCGCATCGGCGACCCAGAGCCGCGCCAGCCCGTGATAGAGCGGCTCGGGCGAGAGAATACGCGAGACGCCAAAGCCTACGAGCGCGGCCGCCATGATGGGAAGGGCATGTTCCTGCGTCGCCGTCATCTCCATCACGATGACGAAGGCCGTCATCGGCGACTGGACGACGCCTGCGAAATAGCTGGCCATGCCAAGCACCGCCGCGAGCCCGAGCGAGCCGCCCAACAGCACGCCGATCTGGTTGCCGAGCCCCGCCCCGATCGACAGCGACGGCGCGAAGATGCCGCCCGGGATGCCCGACACCGTCGAGGCCATCGTTGCCAGCAGCTTGGTTGCGAAAAAGGTTGGGGGCAAGGCCTCGCCCTGGACGGCCAGACGCGCTTCCTCATAGCTGGTTCCGAAGACGGTGCCGCCGCTGAAGAGGCCCAGAACTGCCACAGCAAGGCCCGCCCCGCCGGCCACGATCAGCAGCTTGCGCCTGTCCGAGGCCGATTTCCACTGCCGGATCCGGCGGGTCAGGAACAGGACCGTCCGGCTGAACGCCGCCCCGAAGGCCCCGCCCGCCACGCCGATCAGGCCCACAAGCAGCCAGTCGCGGGGGAAATGCGGTTCAAGCCCAGCCTCGCCAAAATAGGTGTAGCTGCCAGAGATCGCCAGCGCCGCCACGCCCGCGATCACCACCGTCGACAGCACCAGCCCGTTGGTGCGGGTCTGGAAGTTGCGGGCCATCTCCTCGATGGCGAAGACGATGCCGGCCAGCGGTGTGTTGAACGCCGCCGCGATGCCCGCCGCCGCGCCTGCCAGAATAAGGCCGCGCGCGTGCGACAGGCTGCCGATGCGGGCGCTCGTCAACATGATGGCGGCGCCGATCTGCACGGTCGGCCCCTCGCGCCCGATCGAGGCCCCGAACAGCAGCCCCCACAGCGTCAGGAGGAATTTCCCCACGGCGATCTTCAGCGTCAGGTAGAGGTGCCGCTCTTCCCCCTCCAGCGCCCGGGCGGCCATGGCCTGTGGAATGCCGCTGCCCTGCGACCCCGGAAAGAGCCTCTGCGCAGCCCAGGCTGAGGCGAGGAAGGCCGCGGGCATCACGGCCAGCAGCCACGGCGACGTTCCTCCGCCCGAGAATGCGTGAAACAACTCTCCGGCCATGTCAGCCAGCCAGGCAAAGGCCGTACTGACGATCCCGACCGCCAGCGCCCCCAGCCAGAATACCAAGCGTCCCCGCCAACGGTCGCGATTGGTCAACAGGCTGCGCGATCGCCGGAAGACGCGGGAACGGATGAGGGGTCTGCGCATGAGCCGGGGTCGCCAACCAGGAAATGCCGCCCCTTGAAAGGCGCGGGGACAACAGGACGGGATAGACCCCGTCCATCCCATGACAGGCCTGAAGACGCAAGCATCGCAACCGCCGGCCGTCCCCGGTGCAATGGGGCGAGAGCATGGTGTTGGCACGGGCGGCTTCGCAAAGCCGGACGGTCATCAGAGCAGCGGCCGGCATTGTCCCTGCCAGACTGACGCAAGCTGCCCCAGCGCGTCGGGTGGATCGTCCAGTCGCCGACCGGGCGACAGAATCGTGACCTTTGCGGCTCATCAGTGGAAGGTTCCCTGCGGCGAGCGATATGTCCACTGTCGTCTTGCCTGCGCCTATCTTTCTGAGTGAATGCTGGATGCGGCAGGCTGGATATCTGAAATCCAAGGAAGTCGCCATCAAGGCCCAGGTCAAAGGCCTGCATGTTGCAAAGATGCCCCTGGGCGGCAGGACTTGGTGCAGGTCGATCCGTGCCATGGCGCCGAGGAGATCAGCGAAACAGGTCCTTGCAACGGTCTGCCCGCTTGCCTCACGGTTTTCCCCGCTGTCCGGCGCCAGCCTTCAGTGATCTTCCTTATCGGTGGCACCTCCGGCCTTGCCGGCGTCCCCATGCCCGAACAACTGCGCCTCCTGGTGGGCATGATGGATGTTTTCGAACTCCAGACTGGAGTGGATGATTCCGTGTCTTTTCAGCCGGTCCTTGATCGTCGTCTTGATCGCTTCGATCCTCTGCCAGCCTGCGTCGTCCAGGACCACGTGGCAATCAAGCGCCGCCTCGTGTTCCTGCATCTGCCAGATGTGCACATGGTGGACGTCGACGACCCCCTTCACGCCGCGCATCGTGTCGATGACGGTCGTGCAGTCCATGTCCGGCGGGCTGCCGAGCATGAGGGTTCGAATCGGCCCGCCGATCTCGGTCAGGGCGAGGTAGAGGATATAGAGCGCGATGCCGATGGTGATCGCCGGATCGACCCATGTCACGTCGTAGAGGATGATCAGCGAGCCGCCGACGATCACCGCGACCGAGGCCAGCGCGTCCGACAGGTTGTGCAGGAACAGTGCGCGGATGTTCACGCTGTCCTTCTGCATCGACCAGGTCAGCCAGGCTGTCAGGCTGTCCACCGCCAGTGCCACGGCGCCCAGGACGACGACGGTCCAGCCCTGGACCTCTGACGGTTCGATGAAGCGCATGACGCCTTCATAGATCAGGTAGACCCCCACCAGGATCAGGGTCGTATAGTTGATCAGCGCCGCGACGATCTCGATCCGGCCATAGCCGAAGGTCATCCGCTCATCCGCTGGCCGCCGAGCGATCTTGCGCGCGGCGAAGGCGATGACAAGCGAAGCCATGTCCGAGAAATTGTGCAGCGCATCAGCGATCAGGGCCAGGCTGCCGGACAGGATGCCGCCCACGATCTGCGCGACCGTCAGGAGGGCATTCGCCCAGATCGCGATCGAAACCCGCCGGTCGCCGGATGTGGGGTCCAGATGCGCGTGGCCATGATCATGCGGCATGTTGCGCCTCCTTTCGGTCATGCGCCGACTGCGTCGCCGAGTGGATGAGGCGTACATCCAGCGGGGTCTGATGGGTCGGCAGGCTTGCCACCGGAGCGCCCGCCCTGCGTCGATCCTGCTGATAGAAGTCGCGCCATGCCGCCAATGTTCCAGAATTCGGAGTGGAGCCGGCGTCCTGAAGGTCGCCCATATGCTGCGCGGCAGGCGGCGCGGGATCCCATATGAATCGACGGTGGCGTGGTGCTGGGCATCATTGCTTTTGCAGTGAACCGCCGGACGTCAAAGGTTTGGGGCGGACCACGATCGGAGCGGGTCGTCGCAGTGACAGCGGGGCCGCCGGCTCTGGATGCCGATGCTGCGGGAACGATGCGCCAGCGTGCGGCGTTTGGGCGCGGGATGCCTGCCGGGGCGCGCAGGGACATCTTTGCATGAAGGGGCGACAGAATCAG
>JAYZBS010000074.1:0-4223 GCA_036338635.1 Pseudomonadota bacterium
GGATGCGCCATCGGGATGCGGCGACCCGCGTCGTCGGTCTCGGCGGCGGCCAGGATGCGGGCGCATTCGGCCTCGGCGTCCTTGAAATGCTGAAACAGCATGTCGGTGTCCGCCTGGTCGAAGTTCCAGCGCGAGTATTCCTGTTCGGTCTGGCGGAAGATGTCGCCATAGGTCAGCGCGATGGGGCTGTCGGGGTCGTTGAAGGGCATGTCCATGACATGCTCGACGCCCAGCACATACATGGCCAGACGCTCCAGGCCATAGGTCAGCTCTCCGGAGACGGGGCGGCAGTCATGGCCGCCGACCTGCTGGAAGTAGGTGAACTGGCTGACTTCCATCCCGTCGCACCAGACCTCCCATCCCAGGCCCCAGGCGCCGAGCGTGGGGGATTCCCAGTCGTCCTCGACGAAGCGAACGTCGTGGACCATGGGGTCCAGGCCGATCGCGCGCAGGCTGCCGAGGTAAAGGTCCTGCAGGTCGGGCGGGGACGGCTTGATGATGACCTGGTACTGGTAATAATGCTGAAGGCGGTTGGGGTTTTCCCCGTAACGCCCGTCGGTCGGTCGGCGCGAGGGCTGGACATAGGCAGCGGCCCAGGACCGGCCGCCCAATGCGCGCAGCGTCGTCGCCGGGTGGAAGGTTCCCGCGCCGACCTCCATGTCATAGGGTTGCAGGACGGCACAGCCCTTGTCGGCCCAGTACGACTGCAGGCGCAGGATGATCTCCTGGAAGCTGCGGGGGCGGTTGGGGCTGGTCATCGGGCCATCCTTTTGCATAGATCGGGCGGGGCGTCGGCGTCTTCTAGGCGCGCGACGGAACAGGGTCAATAAAGGCCCGTCCGCGGGCAGGGGCCCGCACGGGTGGTTAAGGGGGTTCGTATGCGGCGGTTGGCGGTGATGGTTCTGGCGGCGCTTCCCGCCGCCGGGTGGGCGCAGGACGCCGTGATCCGCCTCGAGGCCAAGCGCGATCCCGCTGCGGCGCAAGCGGCAGCGTTGGAATGGGCAGGACGGCTGGAAGACGTAGTCCTGCTGTCGCTGCCCGGAGGCTGGACCGGCATCGCCGTCGGCCCCCTGGACCGGGTCGAGGCCGAAGACCGGCTGTCGCAGCTGCGGGCCGCTGGATTGGTACCGGCGGACAGCTTCGTCAGCGTGCCGCCCCAGGGAGCCGCCATGACGCCCGTCGCGGACAGCGCGGCAACAGCGCCCATCGAACCTGTACCAGAGCCCGAAACCTATCTGCGGCTGGAGGCCTTTGCCGACCGCTCCGACGCGGATATGGCGCTGACCCGCCTGCGCCGCAGCTTTCCGGCCGCCGGGATGTGGCAACTGCCCGATGGCTGGTTTGCGCTGACGCTAGGGCCGGTGGACCCGGCGGCGGGGCAGGCCTGGTTGCCGGTCCTTGCACGGGCCGACATGATCCCGGACGACGCAATGCTGACCACGGATGCCGATCTGGGCCAGGTGGTCGAGGCCGGCCAGGCGCCGCGGCTGCCTGCACCCGACGCGCCGCAGCCGCTTCCTCCGCTGGCGGAGGTGCAGCGGGCGCTTCGTTGGGCCGGCCACTATCACGGAGAGATCGACGGCACCGACGGCCCGATGACCCGCGCCGCCATCCAGGCCGAGATCGTGGGCGCGCGCGCCTCGACCGACCCGGGCACCGCCATGCAGGCGCTGATGCAGCGCCGTGCCGACTGGCGCGAGGAGATGGGTTTGCGGACGCTTCAGGACGACGCGACCGGCCTGTCGGTGACTGCACCGATGTCGGCGCTGGCCTTCGACCGTGCGGAACGGGCGCTTTCGATCTATGGTCCGCAGGGCGATTCCGGCGCGGCGCTGATTCTCTTCAGCCAGCCGGGCGGCCAGCAAGAGCTGCTGGACCTGACGGGCCTCGTGACCGCGCTTGGCTGGGTGCCGCGGCCCGAGCGCCGCGTCGAGCGCGGCCATGTCAGCCTGTCAGGCGAGAACGAGAACCACATCGGCGCCGCCGAAGGCTGGGTCCGCGACGGTCGGGCCGAAGGCTTCGTGCTGATCTGGCCGGCCTCTGACCCCTCGACCCAGACACAGATCCTGGCAGAGCTGAGCGACAGCCTGTCCCGCCACGCCCCTGGTGCGAACGAGGCGGAACCGCCCGCGCCGGCGCTGCCCTAGGCCCGCCAGAAGCGGGGCAGCAGCAGCACCAGGACCGACACCAGCTCAAGTCGTCCCAGGTACATGCCCAGGATCATCAGCCACTTGGCGCTCTCGGGGAAGGCCACGATCGATCCGTTGGCGCTGATCTCGGGTCCCCAGGCGGGGCCGATATTGGCGATGGCGGTCCAAGCCGCCGTCAGCGCCGTGCGCGGATGCAGCCCGGTCAGCGCCAGTCCGACGATCAGCAGGCCAAAGGTCAGCATGAAGAGCGTGAAGAAGGCCATCACCGAATCGATGATGTCCTTGTCGAGCGGCTGGCCTTCATAGCGCAGGGGATAGACGCGGTGGGGGGAATGCATGCGGCGGATCTGCGCGCGCACCGCCTCGAGCAGGACCAGGTAGCGGAAGATCTTGACCGAGCAGCCCGTCGATCCGGTGCAACCGCCGATCAGGCCGACCACGATCAGCAGCGCCAGCGGCAGGTGCCCCCAGGCCGTCATGTCGGTCGACGCGAAGCCCGTCCCCGAAAAAGTCGAGATGGTGTTGAACACGGTCTCGCGCACCATCTCTCCGAAGGGCGCTTCTTCCTGGAGATAGACCAGCCGATAGACGATGATGATCGCGCAGGCGTAGAAGATCCAGCGCAGGTAGGTGCGCACCTGTCGGTCTTGCCACAACGGCACCACATTGCCGCGCATTGCCTGCACGAAGCGGATGAAGGGCACCGACGCCGTGACCATGAAGACCGAGGCCGCCCATTCGGGCCCGCCCAGATACCTCCCGAAGCTTGCGTCATAGTTCGAGAACCCCCCGGTGGAGCAGGTCGTCAGTGCGTGGACGACGGCATCGAATCCCGACATGCCGACGGTCATGAAGGTCATTGCGCAAGCGACCGTCATCAGCAGATAGACGGTCGACATCTCGGACGCGATCTGGCCCGCGCGGGGCAGCACCTTGCCAAGCGTGTCGAAACCTTCCGAGCGGAAGAACTGCATGCCGCCGACCTTCATGACGGGCAGGAAGACCATCGCGACCACGACGATCCCAAGGCCCCCCATCCATTGCAGCAGCGCCCGCCACAGATGCGTGCCCTTGGGGAGATCGTCCAGCGAGGGGAACGCCGTCGTCCCGGTGGTCGTGAAGCCCGACATCGCCTCGAAATACGCGTCGACCGGGCTGGCACCCGGCGCGCCGAGAACGAAGGGCAGGGCACCGAACAGCGGCAGCACCGCCCACAAACCCGAGGTCAGCAGGAACGCCTGCTGGATCTTCAGCGAGTGGTAATCCCCCCGTGCCGCGAACACGATTAGCAATCCCGCAACGCTGGTGATCGCGCTGCACTCCAGGAAGACCATCCAGTGCGGGTCCTCGTGCCACAGGTCCACCAGCATGGGCAGCAGCATCGCCGCACCCAATGTGACGATGATCTTGCCAATCGGGTGGGCCACGGGTCGCAGGTCGATCATTGCGCCTGCTTGCCCGGCCCCCTGCGCCCCGTCAAGCGGTGCGTGACGCGACGGGCCACCTCTTGAACGGCCCGCCGTGCCGCGTTACGTTGGTGACAACTTGTCATCGGAGGGCGTGTGTCATGGCGCCCAAGCGTCCTGCGGGTGCGGACGCGTTCCCGAGATCTACGGTCGAGCCGTCGGGCACCCGACACCCCGAGGAAGGGCCGCTTTATGCTGCACTCGACCTCGGGACAAATTCATGCCGGATGCTGATTGCCCGTCCGACGGGCAGTCAGTTCCAGGTTATCGACAGCTTCTCCAAGCCGGTTCAGCTTGGGCAGGGGCTGGAAGCGTCTGGCCGGCTGTCCCGCAGCTCGATGGCGCGCACTGTGCATGCGCTGCAGGTCTGCAGGCGCAAGCTGGATCAGCACCGGGTGCGCAACATGCGCCTGGTGGCAACCGAGGCATGCCGTCGCGCCAGGAACAGCCGGGATTTCCTGCGTACCATCCGCCGCGAGACCGGCCTGCCGATCGAGATCATCGGCGCCGAGGAGGAGGCGCGGCTGGCCGTCATCAGCTGCGCGCCGCTGGTCAGCCACAAGACGGAAACGCTGATGGTCGTCGATATCGGCGGCGGCTCGACCGA
>JAYZBS010000075.1:0-19846 GCA_036338635.1 Pseudomonadota bacterium
GCTGTGGCAAGGCAATGTCGGGGGAAAAATCGCCGGGCGAACGGTGACCCTGCTGACCAAGGCCGATCGCTTCCACGGAAATCTGGACGTTGCTCCGGGCGATATGCGCAGAGCCAATCGGCAAGGTTGTCCATAGATGGATCTGAAGAGGTCTTATTCATGACCATGGCACGGGCAAGTGACGTTTCGGCGCTCGCCTTTCGAACAGCTCAAAGCTCGGTCGAACTCTTGCCCCATGCCATGGTGCGCCCGTGTCGTGCCAATTTCCGAAGAGGTGGAGTCATGCATGGAGTTGCAGGTCCAGCCATCACAGCGCCCGGGTCCTAAAGGGTAGACCCATCCGACTCCGGATTTAACGCATCGAAAGCTGTTTCATGCGTTGATGAGCGCTTGACGCAGTTTCTCGGCCTCGACCGGTTTCTTCAGGCTGACAACGTCCTGAAATCGCGCGGGGATGGCCGAATCGTCGTAGCCTGTCGTGAAGACGAAAGGGATGTTGCGCTGCAGCAGCAGATCGGCGGCCGGATAGGCCGCCTGCCCCCCCAGATTGATGTCCAGGACGGCGCTGTCGATCGTCGTGCCGGCTTCGATGACTGCAAGCGCCTCGTCCAGACGACCGATCGGGCCGACCACGACCGCGCCAAGATCGCGCAGCTTGTCCTGCAGATCCATCGCCACCAGATATTCGTCCTCGATGACCAGGACGTTGTGGTTCTGCAGGACGCTCTCAGTCAATTTTGTCCGTCTCTTTGGCAGTGGTGGCCGACACCGGCAGCGCGATCGTGCAATGAACGCCGTCCGGCGTCAGGGCATAGGTGGTCTCGGCCCTCAGCTGATAGGGCAGTGCCCGCTCGATCAGTTCGCGACCCTGCCCCGAACCGGCAGGTGCGGTGGCGTCCGACGGCATCTCGACCCCGCTTTCGTGCCAGTCGATGCGCAGCCAGGGTTCATCTTCGGGCCCCGACACATCCAGCGACCACGAGATCGTCAGATGCGCGGCGCGCTGACCGAGCGCACCATATTTCACGGCATTGGTTGCCAGCTCGTGCAGCGCCATGGCAAGCGTCTGCACGGTCGACGATCGCAGCCGAATGCCCTTGGGACCGCTGAGGGTGACGCGATCCTGGCCCCCGTCCATTGCCGAAAGCTCGGTGCGCACAAGCTCGTCGAAGGTGACCCGGTCGGTGTCGCTCGTCAGTCTCGACAGCAGGCCCTGGACGCGCGCCAGTGCCCTGAGGCGGTCCGAGAAGCGGCTTTGGAAATGCTCCAGATCCCGGCTGGTGCGGGCCGTCATGTCGGATAGAAGCAGGGCCACGGTAATCAGGTTGCGGGTCCGATGCTGGAGTTCGGCCACCAGGACGGCCTGACTGTCGTGCATCTCTCTTAGATCCTGCACATCGGTCGAGGTGCCCAGCCATTCCACGACGGAGCCCCCTTCGTCCTGCACGGGCGTGGCTCGGGTCTGGAACCAGCGATAGTGGCCCGTGGCCCCCTCGCGGACGCGGTAGTCCGCCTCGAAGACGCCCGAGGCGCTTGCCCGTTCCCAGGCGGCGCGGGCGCCGTCGCGGTCCTCGGGGTGCACCGGGTCCAGCCAACCCCAGCCCCAGCTGTCCGCATCGGCCTGCCCTGTGAAAGAAATCCATTGCGGGCTGGCCCACGTCCAATGGCCATGGTTCCGCGCCCGCCAGACCAGCTGCGGGATGCCCTCGGCCAGCGTCTGGAAGCGGCGTTCACTTTCGCGCAGGCGGGATTGAGCGACCTCTTCCTGCAAGCGCAGGACCTCCGTCTGAGCGGCCTTCCATTCGGTGATGTCCTTAGTCGTCGTCGCCACGCCGTCGCCCAGCTTGACGACCGATTGCAGAAACCAGCCGTCGAACTGCTCGTGGGTATAGTGACGCTCGGCCTGCTCCGGCTTGCCGGTCTCGGTGACCCGCCTGAAAGCATCGAAGATGCCCGCCGGCACCACTCCGGGGTTGTGCTCCAGCAGACTTTCGCCCTCGATCTTGCCGAAGATATTCCTCGACGCGTCATTGACCAGCGCCCATCGGAAATCGACGATCACACCCGCTGCATCCCGGACCGCCCGGAACACCTGGATCATGTCGGTGGTGCTGTTGATCGTGGCCTCCAGCAGATCGCGGCTGGCCTTCAGTTCGGCCGTGCGTTCCCGGACCTGCCGCTCGAGGGCGGAGCGATAGCGTTCATCCCCTTCGCGCAACCGCTCCTCGGCCGCCTTGCGCTGCGAGATGTCGCGCCAGAAGACGGCCAGTCCCTCGGGTACGGGATAGGCGCGCATGTCCAGCCAGCGCTTCGTCCCGTCTCTCCAAGTGTAGAGATGCTCGAGCGATTCTGACCGACGCTCGGCCATCGCCCGTTTGAGAATGCGGCCGACCTCAAGATCCTCGCTTCCCTGAAAGACCTCCCAGTGGCTGCGCCCCAGGATCTCATGCGGCCCGCGGCTGTCGAACTGCTGCGCCGCCTTGTTGTAGGCCAGGATGACAAAATCGTGATTCATCAACGCGAAGGCTTCGTCCATGCCATTCAGCACGTTCTTCAGCCGTATCTCGCTTCGGCAGAGCTGCTCCTGCGCCGCGTGCTGCGCGGTCACGTCCCTGGCTGCGCCCAGCCATTCGACGATGTCGCCATTCCCGTCCAGGACCGGCGCCGCGCGCGACCGGATCCAGCCGAGGCTGCCGTCCGCCTGGCGAGAGCGGTGCTGGAGATCGAACATACTCTTCTCGCGGATTGCCGCAGAAATGACCGCCGCGAACTCGTCCCGGTCCTCGGGCTCGATATACTGCTCCATCCATCCGCACTCGGGTTCGGGCGCGTCCGCAGCCCCCCCCTGATCATCCATTGTGCGCAGCTCGGACCAGTCCGGGCTCATGCTGTAGACCACATCCGAGGATGCCGTCACAAAGGCCCTGTAGCGCGCCTCGCTTTGCCGCAGGGCCGAGGCCTTGAGGATGCGGTCGACGATGGGACCCAGAATGGTCGCGTAGGTCCGCAGGAACTCGACATCGTGCTGATCGAAGTTGCGTGGCTCCAACGCATCGACCTGCAGCAGGCCGAATGCGTGCCCCCCCGGCAGAAGGACTGGCACGTTGGCCAGCGCCCTGACGCCCGCGTCCTTCATGAACTCCGGCACGTCGAAGCGCCCGTCCTGCGTGACATCATTGCTGATCACCGGCCGCCGTTCCCTGATCGAGAAACTCTCGGAGGAATGTTGATCCATCGAGATGCGGACCTTGCCCACCATGCCCGAAGCCCAGCCTGTCCCGGCCCGCAGCAGCAAGGCGTTGCCGCCCTCCTCGATCTGAAGCACCTTGGCCCTGCCGGTCTCCATGGCGTCGGCCACCAGCTTGCAGGCCTGCGTCAGGACCTCGTCAAGATCCTCGGACTGCAGGGCGAAATCGCCGAAATCCGCCAGGACCTTCTGTCGGCGCAAAAGCATCGTCTCTCGATCAGCCGTCATGACAGCGCCACCTTGCCACGGGAGGTTTCGAAAAGGCCTGTTGCCATGTCATATCCCATCAGCCTTCACGGTCATATCCTGCGGCAGATTTCCTGCAGATAACAGCCTCAAGCTGTACAGAGCGCCTGCCTGTCATCTGCGTCCTGCGATCCGCAAGTGGCCCGAAGACGCACCGCGGACCCGGAAACCCGCAGACCGCCCACATCCGCTATGGTCAGACCGGGCGGCTCGGCATCCGAACGGACGGTCTGACAACGGTACATCGTGGCAGCTTTCGGATGAAGGCTGATTGATACTTGCGCGGCGGCCTTGTTTCCGCAGTTGTCGTCCAATCGGCAACAGGTATGCGCTACACCCAAGGCGCCGCTCAGACAGAATCGACAGATCTGTGCCAACAGAGATCAGACTGCCTGGCGCCGAGACGCACAAGACAAGTCACGCCTCACCGTCACGTCGAAAGTCCTAGCAACCGGTCCAACGCATCGCGGATCGCATCCATCAGCCGATCGATGTCGTCTTCCGTGGCGATCAGGGCCGGGGACAGGCGACGCGTCTTGTTCAGTCCCGGCAGGCTGTGGTCGGTCGCTCCGATGATGACGCCCTGTGCCATGCAGCCGGCGACCACCGCCTGCACGCACCTATCGTCCAGTGGTTCCTTGGTGGTGCGATCGGCGACCAGTTCTGCCCTGCAGAAAAGCCCCTTGCCCTGCCCTCTCCGATGGCGGCATGCCTGCCTTGCAATGCACGCAGGTTGATCAACAGCCTGTCGTCCATCCGGGTGGTGTTGGCCGGAAGATCCTCGTCCTCGACGATCCGTATGGTCTCAAGGGCCGCCACCGGACCCGACGTGCACCCGACGGAGGTCGGCATATCGCGGAAATGACTTGTAGCATCGTCCCGCGCATCCTTGAATATGTCGAAGACAGCCTTGGTCGTCACCGTGCCGCTGATCGCGGCATGGCCTGATGCAACGCCCTTGGCCATGGTCACGAAGTCCGGCTCGATCCCGTCATGCTGGTTTCCGAAGCAGGTGCCGGCGCGGCTTAGCCCGCAGACCACCTCGCCAATATCCAGCAGGATACCGTATGCGCGGCAGATCTCCTGCAGGCGGGGCCAGTCGCCCGCGGGTGGAACGATGGCGCCGGCGGTCTCGGGTCCCTTACGCGGGATGACCTCCTCGATGGCGTCGGCAGCGCGAGGACCGTAATCCTCGACGTCCCATCGCCTGCGGCATTCCAGGCAATACGGGACTATCACGAAGCTTCCGGGATATGGGCCGTCTTGTTCGGCCTGCTGAGGCTGACCCGATGCCGCCAAGGTGCCGGTGATGGTGCCGTGATGACCGCGCTGGCGGTAGAGGATCTTCCACTTGCCCCCTCCACGATGCCGCGCCGCGATCTGGCGGACCATCTTGCAGACCTTTGCGTTCACCTCGGACCCCGAGTTCAAATGATGCTGGTGCGGCCATAGCCGACATCGACGGTCCAGACCCCGCCTGACATGCCGGCGAGCTATTGCGGCCCTGTCGCATCCCCCTTGCCCTCGGCGAAGATGCAAGGGTCGATGTTCTCATGGGGTTTGTGCTGGGAAAGGTGGTACCAGACTCGGGCGCGGTCACCTTGATCACGGCGGACATGTCGTTCAAGGGCAGGTTCATGACGCGGCCCGCCGTTGTTCTGGCCGCAGGAAGGCCGTGGTGACGCTGTCGAAACAATCCCTTTGCAGCGCACATCCGACGCATTGTCTCCCTGTATACCGCCGCAAACTGTCGCCGATCAGCCGACGGCAGGAACACGGATAGGATCAGAGGGATCAAGATCAGGTCGGGGTGCGACTGCGCCACTTGCGCGAAGCAAGAGACCTGTAGCAGCGCGCACGGCTCGGGGTCGCGATCTCCACCATCTCGCTGATCGAGAGCGGTCGGAAAAGCCCGTCGGTCAGCGCGCTGAAGCGCACCCTCGACGGCCTGGCGCGTTCTTCGCCTTCAAAGCTTCCGCCCAACGTCAGGTCGTCTTCGCCGCCGAGGATCCGCAAGTGATTGGCCGCGGCCGCATCTCGTATGAGCAGATCGGCACCCTTGGACAGGACCAGAGCCTTCAGTCGCTGTGCGAGACGTATCAACCCGGCGCCGACACCAGCCGCGGCGCTATATCGCGCTGCGGGGCAGGTTGAAGGTCTTCGATGACGATCAGCGCCGCATCCTGGGCCACGGCGACGCCTATGCCTTCGACAGCCACCGACCGCACCGCTTCCGCGCCGTCGGCCACCTACCCTGCCACGTTGTCAGCGCCAGCACGACGCGCACAGTCAAAGTTCCAAACAGGAACTTTTGACCGCTTCAAATTGAACTTTTTGTCACGTGGCTTGTGGCATAGGCTTCAGACAGTTCACGTTCGAGACAACTGATGATGCGCGATTCTTCTTCGGTTCCCCTTCACCAACTGCTGGCGCAGCGCCTGCCCTTGCTTGGTGTCGAGGTGCTCTATGGTCTTGTTGGCGACGCCAACCTGTTCCTGGTCGATGCCTATCGAAAGGCCGGGGGGCGCTATGTCGGCTGCACGCACGAAGCGAATGCCGTGCTGGCGGCGATCGGGGCCGCGCAGGCCACGAACGGCGTGGGTGTCGCGACGATCACGCACGGGCCCGCGCTGACCAACGTCGTCACCGCCCTGACCGAAGCCGCCAAGGGCGGCGTTCCGGTCGTTCTTCTATGCGGCGACACTGCGCCAGGGGACAATCAGCATCTTCAGAAGTTGAACCAGCGCGAGGTCGTCGCCGCCTCTGGCGCCTTGTTCATCGAGATGGGGGACGTCGACACGGCGGTGGACGACATGGCACGGGCCTTCCGCCTGGCCCGGCTGCGGCGGATGCCGGTCGTGCTGAACATGCGGATCGACCTGCAGTGGCGGGAAGGCCAGCCCGCCTCCGTCCCGATGGAGTCGCAGACCCAGAAGCTTGCCCCCGCCTCGGGCGACCTGATGGAGGAAGCCGTAGGGATGCTGGCATCGGCGCGGCGGCCGCTGATCCTGGCCGGTCGTGGCGCGATCGACCGCCAGGCGCGGGATGCGATCATCCGGCTGGCGCAACGGATCGAGGCGCCGCTTGCGACGACGCTGAAGGCGCAGGGACTTTTCGCGGGTGTGCCCTTCGATATGGGCATCTGTGGCGGGCTGAGCCATCCCGTGGCGGGTGATCGGATCGCGGCCGCAGACTGCATCCTGGCCTTCGGCGCAAGCCTCAGCAAGCATACGACCGAGTTGGGCGCCTATACGCGCGGCAAGCGGGTCATCCAGGTCCTGCCGGACGCCGAGGAGACGCCCCGGCTGGACCGGCCGACGATCCGTCTGATCGGCGACATCGCAGCGACGGCCGACCACATGACGGCGCTTCTGGACGAGGCCGAAATCCCCGGCTCGGGCGCGACCGATGCGGATCTGGCCGGCGGGCTTCAGGCCGAGGCGTCATTGCGGGCCGCCGAACCGCCCTTCGCGCCGACGGCGCCCGGCACCGTGGATTTTGCACCGGCACTACACCGCCTTAACCGGGCCATCCCCGAACAGCGAGTCCTGGTCGCGGATCTGGGACGTTTCGTCACCACCGCCTGGCGCCAGCTGCCCGTCACCCGGCCGGAAGATCTGGTCTATACTTCCCATTTCGGCGGCATCGGGTGCGGGATCGGACAGGCCGTCGGGGCGGCCGCGGCCATCCACGATCGCCCGACGGTGCTGATCGCCGGCGACGGCGGCTTTCTTCTGTCTGGCCTGTCAGAGCTGTCGACCGTCAGGCGGCACAGGCTCGATCTGATCATGATCATCTGCAACGACGGCAGCTATGGGGCCGAGCATGTGCAGTTCACGAACCGCCAGATGGACACCGGCCTGTCGATGATCGAGCCGCCCGATTTCGCGGCCGTTGCACAGGCCATGGCCATCGAGGCAGTCAAGGTCGAAAGCCCTTGCGATCTGGAGGCCGCCTGCCTTGCGCTTGGCCGGCGCCAAGGCCCCCTGCTGATCGACCTGCACCTCGATCCGACGAAAATCGAAATGTAGCCCAGCCCCGCCAGAGGGACAGGCGCATCCGCAACTGCGGCCATCATCCAACAGGAGTCCGGAACAATGCCAATCTCACGTCGCGATTTCCTTCAATATTCCTCCTTCGCCGCACTGGCCGGCGCCCTGGGAATGCCCGCCTTCGCGCAGGAAGGGCGCTTCATCGTCAACATGTTCGGCGGCCGGTGGGAAAACGACTGGCGCCAGCACGTCATGCCCCGCTTTGCCGAGCAGGTGGGCCGCCCCTTCGACCTGGACATCGGCATGGGCACGTCCTGGGTCGCGAACTTCCGCGCCGCCGGCCCCGAGAACCCGCCCTTCCCAGCGGTCATGCTGAACGAGCGCTACACCGCGATGCTGCGCAACGACGGTTATTTCGCCGAACTGACGACCGAGAACGTCCCGAACCTGGCCGACGTCATCGAGCCTGCGATCCTGAAAGGCCACACCGCCGTCACCGGCATGTTGGCCCCCCTGGTCATCGCCTATCGCACCGACCTGGTGGATGAGCCTCCCCGGGCCTGGGCGGATCTTTGGGACGAACGTTTCCGCGGCCAGATCGGCCTTTACGCCATCACCAACTCGGCCGCGGTGATGATGGCGCTGTGGGCGGGCGAGCATTTCGGCTCTGGCCGCGACGATGTCGAGGCGGCAGTCGCCAAGTTCAAGGAGCTGGCGCCCTTCCCGCAGCTTGGTTACTCGGCGCAGCTGACGCCACTGATGATGCAGGGTCAGATCGCCATCGCACCGCTGGACGTGGGCGAGGTGAAGACGATGCAGGACCAGGGCCTGCCGGTCGACTATGTCGTCCCCGAAGAAGGCATGCTGGTCTTCGACCACTCGTTCTCGGTCTTCGAGAACAGCCCAGACAAGCAGCTGGGCTTCGACTATGTCAACTTCGTTCTCAGCCCCGAGACGCAGCTGTGGATGGCCGAGAACTGGCTGATCGCGCCGGTGAACAAGACCGTCACGCTGCCCGAGGAACTGTCCAAGTGGCCCCTTGCGCCCGAGCAGGTGTCTCAGGCCATCCGCTTCGACTGGGACGAGGTGCTGACGATCAGCCCGCGGCTGAACGACCTTTGGGAACGGACGATCTGAGACATGGCGACGGTCGAAGTCACCAATCTCCGCAAGCGCTACGGCACCTTCCTGGCGTTGGATGGCGTCAGCCTGAACGCAGAGTCGGGGCAGCTGGTGACGCTTCTGGGTCCGTCAGGATGCGGCAAGAGCACCACCCTGCGGTGCCTTGCCGGGTTTCTAGACCCGGACGGTGGCGGCATCTCGATCGACGGGGACGACATCTTGGCCGTTCCCGCCAACCGTCGCGGCTTCGGAGTGGTGTTCCAGAACTACGCCCTTTTTCCACACATGACCGTGGCCGAGAACGTCGGCTACGGGCTCAAGCTTCAGAAGACCCCGCGCGACGAGATGGCCCGGCGCATCGGCGACGTGATGGCCCTCGTGCGGCTCGAGGGGCTGGAGGATCGTCTGCCACGCCAGATTTCCGGCGGACAGCAGCAGCGCGTGGCCCTGGCCCGGGCACTGGTCCTGCGCCCGCGGCTTCTGCTTCTGGACGAGCCGCTGGCGAACCTGGACGCGCGCCTGCGCGACGAGGTGCGCTGGCTGATCCGCGACGTGCAGCAGCAGTCGGGCATCACCGCCTTCTATGTCACGCATGACCAGTCCGAGGCGATGGCCATGTCAGACAAAGTGGCCGTGATGAAGGCAGGCCGGGTCGCCCAGTTCGCCACCCCGCGCGAGATCTATCAAAAACCCGTCGAGCGTTACGTTGCGGACTTCACGGGCGAGGCAAATTTTCTCGACTGCGCCCAGGCTGCGCCCGCGGAGGGCGGCTATGATGTCGACGTCGGCGGGACGAGGCTGCAGGTCGCTGGCGTGCCGGGCATCTCTGGCGACAGCGAGCTGCTGCTGCGTCCCGAGGCCCTGAGGATCACCGATCCCGCGGGGTCCGACATCACCGGCCGGGTCGAGAAACTGGCCTTCCTGGGCGCCGCGCAGCATTGCGAGCAGCGCCTGCCGGACGGTGGAATGCTAAAGCTGGCGGCCGAGGCAAACCAACGGCTTGCACATGGTGACACCGTTGGCGTGACGATCGCGCGCGAACATGCATGGCTGATGCCCAAGGTGCAGCCATGAGCCGCGCCACATCCCTCAGACTGCTTCTGGCCGTGCCCGCCGTTGCGCTGCTCTTCGTCTTCATGGTGCTACCGATCACCAACATGATCGAGATGAGCTTCCGCACCCTTGGCTCGGGCGAACCCTTCGGCGACGGCTACACCACCGCCCACTACGTCCGGATCCTTGGTGACGGATACTACTGGCAGGTGCTGGGCCGCTCGCTGATGACGGCGGGGCTGGTGACCTTCCTGTGCCTGCTCGTCAGCTACCCGATCGCCTGGCACATGTCGAAGGCGCAGGGGATGAAGGCGGTCATTCTCTATGCCTGTATCGCCTCGCCCCTGATGACCGGCGTGCTGGTGCGCAACTTCGGCTGGATGATCGCCACAGCGCTGAACGGCCCCCTGAACGAGGCGCTTCTGGCCTTGGGCATCATCGAGCGGCCGCTGCGCCTGCTGTTCACGCAAGGGCTGGTTGTTCTGGCGCTGGTCCATGTCTTCGTGCCCTTCATGGTGCTGCCGATCAACAACGCGCTTCGCAACATCTCGCCTGCGGTGATCGAGGCGTCGTCCTCGCTGGGGGCCAACCGCAGGCAGGTGTTCCGCGACGTGATCCTGCCGCTCAGCTTTCCGGGCATCTATCCCGGCGTGATCCTGGTGTTCGTGCTGTCGATCGCAGCTTATGTGACGCCCGCGCTGCTCGGCGGGCAGATGGTCAGCTACATGCCGACGCTGATTGTGGCCGAACTGAACGGCACCTTCCGCTGGCCACTCGGCTCTGCCCTGGCGATCACGCTGTCGCTGGCGACGCTGATCTGCGTGGCCGCCTTCACCATGCTGACCGCAAGACTGATGGAGAAATCCCGCGCATGAGCGACCAGGCCCAAACCTTCGGCAGTCAGCGGATCGCCGGCCCCGCCTTCGGGTTGCTGATCGTGCTGCTCTACATTTTCCTGCTGGCCCCGCTGGTGACCATCGTCGGCGCGTCCTTCACCGGTGGCCTGCTGATGCAGTTCCCGCCCGAGGGCCTGTCGCTGCAGTGGTACCGGGAATTCCTGGCACGCCCGGACCTGGTCGACGGGCTGTGGATGTCCCTGCGGATCGGGGCCATCACGGCCGTGGTGACCACGGCCATCGCTGTCATGGCGGGGCTTGCCGGCCAAGCGATCGCCGGGCGCTGGTCGGGCTGGTTCCAGATTGGCATGACCCTGCCTCTGCTGGTTCCCGAACTGCTGACCGCCGTGGGCCTTCTGTTCTTCCTCTACAAGATCGAGCTGGGGAAGACGGTCTTGGGGCTGCAGATCGGACATATCCTGATGTCGTTCCCCTATGCCTACGTCTCGATCGTTGCGGCGCTGCGGCAGGTGCCAGCCTCGCTGGAGGAAGCGTCCGCCAGCCTCGGCGCCAGCGGGTGGCAGACCTTCCGGCTGGTGATCCTACCGCTGATCATGCCGGGCGTGGCGATGGGTGCTATCTTCGCCTTCATCAACAGCTTCGACCTCTACACGGTGTCGCTGCTGCTGAAGCCTCTGGGGGGCAACACGCTGCCGCTGGCCCTCTTCGATTTCCTCACCTACGAATTCAAGCCGACCGCCGCCGCGGCCGCGACCATATCGATCGGGCTGTCGATCATCGGGGTCGCGCTGGTGCAGCGCCTCGTCGGCCTTCAGCGCGCGTTCTGAGGGGCATGTTCCATGGCCTCCCGGATCCTCTATCAACTCGTCAGCCCCCTGCACCTGACCGCGGGAGAGGCCGAGATCGCGCGCCGTCTGCGGATGCTGCAGGCTTGGGCGCCGTCCTCCCAGATCCGCATCGCATCGCCCCGGCAGGGACCGCGCGCAGTGGAAAGTGCCAGCGATGTCGCGATGGTTTTTCCCCACTTGCGCGAGGCCGCCGCAGGCTGGGCGGCCGAAGGGCTGGACGCTGTCGTCGTCGGCTGCTTCAGCGACCCCGGCGTCGACGCGCTGGCCGAGATATCAAGCGTGCCCGTCATCGGCCCGGGCGAGGCAGGGATTTTGGCGGCCATGCAGGGCGGCGGGCGGTTCTCGGTCCTGTCCTCCAGTCCCACTCCGCCCGGCCTGCGCCGCCGCATCCGCGGCATCGGGGCCGAGCCGATGTTCCTGTCCGAGGCGATGATCGGCGGTTCGGTCGCCGATCTGATCCGCGCACCCGAACGTCACCTGCCGGGGATCGTGCGTGACGCCCGGCGCTGTGTGTCTCAGGGCGCAGAGACGATCGTCCTGGGCTGCTTCGCTCTGTCCTTCATGACGGACCTTCCGGCCATGCTGGCGAAAGAACTGGGCGTGCCTGTCATCAACCCCGTCGTGGCCGGGCTGAAGGCCGCCGAGGCCGCGGTTCACTATCGCGCGGGCCTGGGTCGCCCGCGCCAGACACAACATTCGGAGCCGACCGATGAAGCATGACACACCCGCCGCCTTCGGCGCGGACCAGCACGCGGCCCTTCTGCAGGCTGCCGACCTGCACAGGCGCCGCCGCATAGCGATCCCGGATTTCCGCTATCCCGAAGGCGTCAGCATCGCGGTGAACTTTACCCTGGATTTCGATGCGATGCTTCTGCGCCGGCTGCTGAACGAACCCTGGGGCCAGCGGGCCAAGGGCGAATTCGGCGGACGCGTCGGCATCTGGCGCATCCTCGACATGTTTGACGCCGAGGATGTGAAGGTCACGCTGTTCACCCCCGGCCGTATCGCCGAGCTTTATCCGCAAGCGCTGCGGCGTGCGGTGAAGGCCGGGCACGAGCTGGCCGACCACATGTGGCAGCACGAGGTCCCCGAGGATCCGGCCATCGAGGAAGCGCACCTGACCCGCGCCATCGCCGCCTTGGAACGCTTCACCCAGAGGCCCATCACCGGCACGCGCTCCAGCCATACGCCGGCGCTGCTTCGCAGGAACGGGATCGTCTACAACTCGTTCACCTCGGCCAGCACCATGCCGTTCTATGAACTGGACGAGACGGGTGGCAACCCGATCCTCCAGTTGCCGTTCCACTATGCGCTGGACGACGCGATGTACTTCAGCTTCGGCTGGCTGGACACGCCCAATGCCGCGCAGCGGATCATGGACGTGGACGAGGTGTTCGACATCTGGTGGGACGCCTTCCTGCAGCAGTATCGGCAGGGCGGATACGTCAATTTCCTGCTGCACCCTTTCGTGTCCGGCCATGCGATGCGGGTCGACATGATCCAGCGGCTGATCCAGCGCATGAAGACCCTGCCCGGCGTCTGGTTTCCGACCTGCGACGCGCTGGCCCGGCATGTTCTGGCGGCACATCCCTACCGTTCCGACGAAAGGTAACCTTCATGCCTTGGAAGGACGACTACACGACCACCGACGAGATTGGCATCCGCGACGGCGATATTCGCTGGCCCTCAGGCACACGCATGGCGATGGCTGTGACGGTCAACCTGAACCCCGCCGCCACGGGCAAGGGCGTCCAGCCCAAGGATCTGGCCTACCCCACCTGGCATTTCGGACTGCACGAAGGGTTGGAGGCCTTTCTGGCGCTGTTCAGCGCCTTGGGCATCAAGGCGACCTTCGCCGTGCCGGCTGTCGTGGCCGAGGCCTATCCCGACCGCATCCGTGCCATCGTCGGGGCAGGGCACGAGGTTGCCGCGCAGGGTCTGTTCGGCGAAAGCGCACTGCATCTGGACGAACGAACCGAAAGCGACCATATGGCGCGGGCGACCGAGATCCTGGCGCGCGTGCTGGGCACGCGCCCGCAGGGCTGGTTCGACCTGTCGCGCCCCGACGATCGCGCAGCGACCGGCGGCGTGTCGCAGCACACCGTCGGCCTGCTGTCATGCCACGGCTACGACTATCTGGGCAATGGCCTGGCCGACGATGCGCCCTATTGGTGGGTGGGTGATCCCGCCACCGGGGACGCGCTGCTGACGCTTCCCTACTACTACCACTTCGACGACACCTTCTTCCTGATGTTTCCTCGCGAGGGGACCGGGCTGGAACGACCGCAGGCCCTGCTGCGGGGCTGGCGGGCAGAGTTCCTGGCCCAATATCGCCGCGGCCGCTACTTCAACATATGCATCTCTCCGGCACGCTCGGGCTGGGGGCACCGGCTTCAGAACCTTTCGGACTTCCTGCGGGACGCCGTGGGGCATCCCGGCGTCTGGGCGGCACCCGCCTTCGAGATCGCGCAGCATTGGCGGCAGCATCACCCGGCATCAGCCACGCTGAGGCTGGAGCCCTCGGTCTGGCAGGATTACGAGGACAGCCTGAGTTGATGACCGACAGCGAAACCATCCTGCAGGGCCTTCTGGACTGGGTCGCCATCGATACGCCGACAGGCGACGTCGGCGGCATCGCCAGGCTGATCGACCTGATCCAGACGCAGGTCGCGGACCTGAGGGCGGACGTCGAACGCGTGCCGGGCAGGCATGGAATGGGCGATCACCTGATCGCACGCTTTGCGGGTGGTGCGGGCCCCGGCGTTCTGGTCACCAGCCACATCGACACCGTCTGCGCCCCCGGCACCGTGCCCGTCCGCCGCGAGGGCGATCTCCAGTTCGGCCCCGGCATCGCGGACATGAAGGGCGGGGGCTTCCTGGCGCTCTCGGCCATGCGCAACATCAGGGCATCGGGCCTTTCGCTGCCGGGCCCCGTCACGCTGATCTTCAACAGCGACGAGGAGATCGGCTCGCCCACCTCGGCCGCCATGATTCAGTCAGAAGCCCGCCGCCACGGCGCCGCGCTGATCCCCGAACCGGCGCGCGGGGACGAGACGATCACCTTCCGCAAGGGCCGCGCGAAATACCGCGTCGAGGTGACCGGCCGTGAAGCCCATGCGGGCTCGGCCTTTGCCAGCGGACGTTCGGCGATCTCGGAAATGGCGTGCATCATCCAGAGGTTGGACGCCATGACCGATCTGAATGCCGGAACCACAGTCAATGTCGGCCGCATCAGCGGCGGGAGTGAGCCGAACGTCGTCGCGGGCAGTGCATCCTGCGACGTGGACGTGCGGTTCGCCGACGACCGCCTTGGTACCCTGGTCGAACAGGCGATCCTCGGCCTTGCGCCCGTAGGACCCGACATCGGTCTCCGCGCCACGGGCGAGATCGAAAAGCCCTGCCTCGCCCGCACGGACGGGACGCGCGTCCTCTTCCAGATTGCGCAGCGGATCAACGCGACCGAGGGCCTGCCGCTGGAGGAGACCTGCTCGGGCGGTGGCAGCGACGGCAACTTCACCAGCGCAGCAGGTGTGCCGACGCTCGACGGGCTCGGGGTGATCGGCAACGACTGGCACTCCCCGGCCGAGCATGTCCTCGTCAGCGCCCTCGCACGCCGCGAGATACTGCTGCGCCAGATGATCCTGCACTGCGCCGCCCACGGCATCACGGAGTAAACCATGACCCCACAGTTCGGCATGACCCGGTCGGACATCCGCACCCGCCACGCCCTGCTGACATCCGAAAGCCACGAATGGATTACCCAGCCGGGCTGGCAGGGGGCCGAGTTTGCCTGCCTGATCTCGCCGGACATGGGGGCCCGCTTCGTGATGTCGCTGATCCGCACCGACACTGGATGCGCAGGTGCGCCGGCGCCGGACGGCATCGCGCGCTTCGTCTTCTGCATGTCCGGGTCGGTGCAGATCGAAGACGGGACGGTGCTGGCGGCCGAGGGCTTTGCATTCGTGCCGCCCGGCGGCGGCGGGCTGCGACTTGCTTCCGAAACGCGGCTGGTCCTTTTCGAATGGCGCTTCCTGTCGCGCGGAGAGGTGCCGGCAGCGCTTCATGGGCATGTCGACCCTGCCAAGGCCGTCCCGTTGCGCGGCGACGACTGGCTGATGGTGCAGAAACTGCTGCCGGTGGACGAGGCATTCGATGCCGAGTTCAACATCATGAGCTTTCATCCCGGCGCCTCGCTCGCCTATGTAGAGACGCATTTCATGGAGCATGGCCTGCTGATGCTAGACGGGGGCGGCGTCTATCGGCTGGACGACCGGTGGTACCCGGTTGGACAGGGCGACGCGATCTGGATGGGCCCGCACGTGCCCCAGTGGTTTGGCGCGCTTGGCCGGAACGGCGCGCGCTATCTGATCTACAAGAACTACAACCGCTCGCCGCTGGACGTCAGATGACCGGCGCCTCAGCCGCCATACTGGGCGAAAAGCGACTTGATCGAGGCCGCGAAGGCCACCGATGCGGCCGTCGGCGCCCGGCCGGTGAGACGGCAGCAGGTCAGAGGCTTGCGGACGAAGACGGGGTTGTCGATCTCGATGAAGGCGATCTTTTCTCGGCGCGTCTGCAGAAAGCGGCCGATGACGACGCTGACGCCCATGCCGTCCTGTACCATCTGCCGCAGCAGCGTGAAGGAATTCGTCGTCATGACGTTTCGCACGCTGACCTGAGACCGCACCAGCGCGTCCTGCACCATCTGGTGCAGCGCCAGGCTGGGATCTGGGAAGATGAAATCCTCGCCCGCGATGTCCTCCAGCCGGACCTTCGGGATCCGCGCCAGCGGATGATGCAGCGAGGTGATCAGGAAGGCGCGCCGATAGAGCGTCGCCAGCGTCTCGATATCCGGCGAGGGCGGAAAGTTATAGCCCAGTCCGATGTCGATCATGCCATCCCGCATCGCATCCAGCATGATCGGCGTGTTCTCGACCGTGATGGTGAACTGCAGGTTCGGGTGGTTGCGGTGCATGTTGTTCAGGATGCCCGGCAGCAGGTCCGAGGCCAGTACCTCGTTCACGCCCAACCGAAGATGGCCGCGACGCAGGCCACGCAGTTCAAGCAACTCGTCTTGCGCTATGCTCAGTTCGTTCAGGACCGAGGCGCAGCGGAACATCAGGATCTCTCCCGCCTCGGTCAGCTCAAGCCCGGTGCGGCCCCGTTCGCGCAGGAACAGTTCGACCCCCAGGGCGTCCTCGAGGTTCCTGATCTGCTTGCTGACGGCCGATGGGGCGACGTGCAACCGCTCGGCCGCCGCGCGGAAGGAGCCCTCGCGGGCGGCCTCGATGAAATGGCGCAGCCCAGGCAGGCGGGCCAGGATCTTGCTGGATGCCACGATCTGACAACTTTCGCTTGCAGGAACAGGGGAACCATAGATGCCTGAGACGGCCGTTCAAGTCACCAATGCCGCGGCGATCATCGAGGAACTGACCGAGGTGCTGGGGCCCAGCGGGGTCCTGACCGATCCCGGCGATCTGGACCGCTATGGCCGCGACCAGAGCGGCCATCCGGGCGAAGCCGCGATTGCCGTCCTGCGCCCCGCTTCCACGATCGAGGTTTCACGGGCGGTGACCATCTGCGCGAGACATGGCGTTGCCATCGTTCCGCAGGGAGGCCGCACCGGGCTGTCCGGAGGAGGCTGCGGCATCGTCGGCTCGGTCATCCTCAGCCTCGAGCGCCTGCGCGGGATCGAGGCGGTGGATGCGGCCGGAATGACCATGACCGTTCGTGCCGGCACCCCGCTGGAAGAGGTTCAGAACCATGCTCGCAAGGTCGGCTTGGATTATCCGGTGGATCTCGGCGCCCGTGGGACGGCGACCATCGGCGGCACGATCGCCACCAACGCCGGGGGGATCCGCGTCCTGCGGTTCGGCATGACCCGTCAGCAGGTACTGGGGCTGGAGGTCGTCCTGCCCGACGGAGAGGTGCTGACGCAGATGCATGGTCTGGTGAAGGACAACTCGGGCTATGATCTGAAGCAGATATTCATCGGTTCGGAAGGAACGCTGGGAATCATCTGCCGCGCGGTCCTGCAATTGAAGCCCTACCGTCCGAACAGCGCCCTTGCTTTAATCGCCCTTCGCGACCACGACGCGGCCCTGCAATGCCTGTCATCGCTTCGGGATCGGTTCGACACGGCCCTGATCGCGTTCGAGGGAATGTGGCCAGACTATTGGCAGATGGTCTGCCATGAAGCGGCCATCGTCAAAACCCCCTTCGAAGGCACGCACGGCTTCTACGCCCTTCTGGAAATCGAGCTGCGACCGGATGAGACGTCAGACGCCCTCGAAGCCTGGCTGTCGGACGCCTTCGAGGCAGATCTCATCCAGGACGGCGTTCTTGCCCAGTCACTGAGCGAGCACAGGAACCTTTGGACCATCCGCGAGGCTGTCGGAGAGATCGACGATCAACTCGGCCCTCACATCAATTTCGACATCGCCGTCGCTCCATCCCGTCTCGGCAGGTTCTGCATCGAAGTGCAGACCCTTCTGGCAACGCTGCCTGATGCCCTTCGCAGCGTGAAGGTCGGCCATGTCGGCGACGGCAACGTGCACCTTCTGGTCTCTCACGCATCCGACCGCGACCCATCCCTGATCGAGCGGGCGGTCTATGACCTGGTGCAGCAGTATGCCGGCGCCGTCACGGCAGAGCATGGCGTGGGCCGCCTGAAGGTCGGTTGGCTTTCGGCAAGTCGCACCGAAACCGAACGCAAGCTGATGACCCGCATCAAGAGTTGCATCGACCCCCGCAACCTGATGAACCCAGGCGTCATCCTGGCCTCGCAGGGACCCGACAAGGTCGGACGGCAGTGACGGGCCTTGTCGCTGCCGTCGAAGCTACAGACGGCACGACCTGAAGATGCCCTGACTGGACCGTCGCGCCGGGACGTTTTCACGTCGCACCCATGCAGCCTCTCTTGCAAGACCGACTGCCGCCACTCGTGCCGTCTCCGGAGGGGGGATGGTCGCCCGCCCCCCGGCCTCGGCGGTTTTCCGATTGCTGGGGCCGCAGGCCGCGCAAAACTCCTGGCTTGGCGCGATATGCGGTTGGCGTGACACGGCCGGTCACGGCCGGCGTTTGGAGATGGTTCTGATTGCTTGATCTGGGACCGACGTTGCGGATGATGACAACCAAAGAGAGGATGGCATCGATCCACGCTGGCTTGGCGCGAGCTTGTGCGCAAGATGCTGGCCTTCGCGGCCGGATACATGATGGAAGCCAAGGTTCAAATACGAAGCCGCGTGTCTAGCGGTGTGCGCGTGCCTCTACAGAAAACGCTGCGCAACGCATACTGTGACCGGAAGTGGGACACGCGAGGCGGACGGATCGCGCTGCAAATCGCCAAACCCTGCTAGGGAAGCTGCTTCCCCGACTTTCCGAAGCTGCGCAGGACGACCAGGAAGGCTCTTGTAAGCGTCGTCTGAGAAGAGGATGTTCACAGTGTTTCGAGGCGGTTGGTCAACGATCTGGTGAAGGCCCAACGCGCGGGCAACATAATCAAGAGCCAAGCCAGCCGGCCCTGCACCAAGATCAAAGGGCCCGTAATCTTCTGATGGCTGCCATGACCGCATGATCAAGTCCGGCCTCTCCGAAGGCCGGCCCTTCTACACGACCGCGCGGGGCGCGGTTCCGACCTGAGAAACGGCCGCCATTTTGGCTTTGCCCGTGACAGGGCAATCTTTTGTCATGGCTTTCCTCTCTCTCCCCGCGACGAGGGCATTCAAGGCCCCGCCGCGATCGAACCTCACGGAATCATCGGCATCGTTCGGGTGCAATGCTCGACAAGAGTCTCAGAGCCTGCTGCGATCACTTGAATGGTCGGCAGTGTCTTTTGGCTTCCGGAATGCCGGCGCCCAGCGGACATTCCAGTACTCATCCAGGTTGACCCCTCGCCGAGCGGCGTGCTTGGCACTCCCACGCGATTTCATGCTTCTGGATCAGGTCGGTCTGGTTGCGCCTCTATCAAGGCACTCTGCAATATGGGGGCAGTAGCCGGCCGTACTCGTCAGAGAGCTTTAAGTCGTCCCGTAACCCCGTAACTATCTCACGGGACCTCCCGCATGGCGGGACAAGTGCGCAGAGGCGTCCATCCTTACCGGACGCAGGGCCACCACACTGCCTCACGACATGATCAGGGACGTATGCTCCAGCAGTCTTCCACAGCCGCATCCTTATGAGATCTTGAGGACACTTGCGAAATCAGACGCCATCAGAAGCGACTTGAGAGCCCTCATGAGAGCGAATGACCGCAGATGCGTATTTCCGAAAGTTTCGGTGGTAGCGGAGGAGGGACTTGAACCCCCGACACGCGGATTATGAGTCCGCTGCACTAACCAACTCAGCTACTCCGCCACGAGTAGGCGGCGTTTAAGCGACCCGGCCGAGGGCGTCAAGCGCTATTCGTGAAGTTTCTCGACTCCGTCTCGAAGGGCCTCCGTGGAAACGATGTCCAAGACGAAATCATGACAATTGGCACAT